>CAYUKP010000263.1:0-2675 GCA_964445335.1 uncultured Verrucomicrobiales bacterium | reverse complement strand
GTATTTTTCTCGATCGTATGTTTCTTGATAAACAATGAGCCCTTCACAGCCGTGACTTACGATTTCTGCATACTGGTCATCCTCCATAGGGCCGACTTCGATGGCGACGGTGGGGATAAAGCTTTTGATAGCATCGATACATTTTTGTAGGTAGCCTTCGGAAACGAATTTTGGGTGTTCTCCAGCGACGAGTAAAATATTACGGAAGCCTAAGTTGTAAAGGTGTCTTGCTTCTTTGACTACCTGCTCTACGGTGAGTGTGGTACGTAGGATCTCTGTATTATCTCTGGAAAAACCACAGTATTGGCAGTTGTTCACACATTCATTAGAGACATAGAGTGGTGCAAACATGCGCATGGTTTTACCGAAGTGCTTACGCGTGATTGCTTGGCTTTCTGCAGCCAGAGTTTCTAGCTGGGCGTTATCTATGGGTGCTATCAGACTTTCGAACTTACTAAGAAGCTTCGATTTTTTCTCTGGTAACTGGTTGTATGTATCTACAAAAGACAAGAAATAAAAAATGAAGATGGTTGATTGGTTATGCTCCAGAAGGCTTTACGTCCATGAACGCATGGATCGCTTCTGCGGGTGAATTAGCGCGCATGAGAGTTTCTCCGATGAGAAGACCGTTAGCACCTGCATCTAGCGCGCGTTGCGCGTCAGTTGTTGATTTAATGCCAGATTCGCTGATCAGGACGATATCGTCAGGGCATTCATCAGCAAGCTGTTCTGTAGTTGCGAGATCGGTAGTGAAGGTCTTAAGATTTCTATTATTGATACCAATTAGATCTGCGTCAATGTCTAGCGCACGTTCCATTTCTGGCATATTGTGTACTTCGACGAGGACATCGAGCTGGAGATCTTTCGCTGTGTTGAACAAGCGCTTGAGATCCTCGTCGTTTAATGCGGCTACGATTAATAGTATAGCATCCGCACCCGCGACACATGCTTCATAAATCTGTGCTACATCGACGGTGAAATCCTTACGTAGACAAGGGACGGGTGATTCTTTTGCTATCCGAGTTAAATAGGATAAGTGACCTTGGAAGAAATTTTCGTCTGTCAGGATGGACATGCAGGAAGCTCCTCCTTCGATGTACATTTGTGCTTGGCGCATGGCATCAAAATTGGGGTCGATGATACCGGCTGACGGAGATGCCTTCTTCACTTCCGCGATTATACTGAGCTGATCTGGGCCTAGATCTAGAGCACTACGGAATCCTCGGAATTCATTTCTTTCTAGAGCTGCTGCCTTGAGCTTGTCAGCGCGATGTAGCAAAGGTTCGATTTCTTTTCGCTTATAGTTGATGATCTCAGTCAGCTTATCCACAGGGTTAGTCTAAGCTAGAAATTGAGATCGAGAAGGTAAAATTGATACATGAAGGGAAAAATCGTAAAGGATACACGAAAAACATTAAGTTAAAAATATTTGTGACTTGTGGAAGCTCAGATACATCTATAATGAGTGTCCAAGCATTCATGGTAGAAGCACTTCGCAAATTGGCATCGCGACGCGTTGAGGGATTGGACCTTCTATGCGATGAAGAAATTGTAGAGATGTGTAAAAAGGAACTTCCACATGATGTGACTGCTTTTAGAGAAATTCTTAGAAGGTATGAGGGTGTAGTGCATAGTACTTGCATGCGCATGCTAGGTACGCAGGCTGATGCGGAAGAAATTACGCAGGATGCATTACTTCAGGTGTTTCATAAAATTCATCAGTTTGAGGGGCGCTCTAAGTTTAAGACATGGCTGTACACGATCGTGCAGAACTATTGCCGTAATCGCTTAACGAAGATTATCCGTAAGCGTGAGGGGACAGCGAAGTATGAAGAATATGCAAAACAAAATGAGTACAGTCATGAGAATGCTGATCTTGGAGCTGATCTTAGTGAGTCAGTTCAAGAGGCGATCAATAAACTAAAAGAAAAAGAAAAAGAAGTATTGGTGATGAAGTTTATATCTGGACTCACCATTCAGGAGATGGCGGATGTTCTAGGTGTAGGGCTATCTGCAGCGAAAATGAGACTCTATCGTGCGATGGAGTCTTTTAAAGAAGTTTATCAAACGAGTTCTTCGGAATCCGTATAAAAGAACGATGGTAGAAGAATCAATATACATAAAGGCAGAAGCAGAAGCTAAGGAGATATTTTTCAGAGCAGGCTGGGTAGTGGAGGAGACTCCAAATCACGAGAGGATTGAGCTGATCATTAATAAGGCGCATTTTCAGAATATTATGAAAGATGCAGCAGCCTTTCTTTTTCTGGGTTTTGGTTCAGCACTCACTGGCTTATCATCAGCAGCATTTGGATCAGTAACAATCAACGATATTGATTATCGCGCGTAACATAACATTCAACACACACAGCACTATATATGAATACTATGAACACACTAGCATCCCTTAAAGATACGATAGTAAAACCCATTCAAGAAGCCTTTCAAGGCATGTGGGAGGGGATCGTAGGCTTTTTGCCTAAGATTATTGGAGGAATCGTTATTTTCCTTGTGGGGTACTGTATCGCAGTTTTCCTGCGCAAACTGATATCTACCACATTGACTGGCATTAAGTTTGACGATATTTTAGATAAAGTAGGAGTTTCTCAGATACTGGCAAAAGTCGGGTTAAAATCTTCTGCTAGCGCATTAATGGCTAAGATAGTCTTCTACTTAGT
>CAYUKP010000262.1:0-2699 GCA_964445335.1 uncultured Verrucomicrobiales bacterium | reverse complement strand
CGATAATGGTATTCCAAGCCACCCACTAGAATCCAAAGGCTACGTTACGATGGGTGACTGGCATTCGACCAAAACGCTCAAAGAAGCCAATGGTGACATCGAAGCTACGCGCTACGGTGGAGCCAAATACGAATGCGGTCTGCACGAAACAAACAGCAACCAAGACTTCCAGATTTAGAGCGCTTTTAGGTGTTAATCTGCGTATAGCTGTTAAGCGCTGCTGAAACTATTAAAGCTCGATTGTAGGTAAGACGCTTTCCACAGCTTGGAAAAAGTTTGTATACTTGGGTTCCCAGCCTGATTGGAGAAGTTTAGCGTTGGAGACTTGTTTGTGTGTCCACCCTCGTTTGCTGTTTAGCTTTTTTGGGACGGGTGTTGGCATGGGTGCGTTGAGTGCTTGGGAGAGATACTCGTAACATTCTAGTTGAGTGATAGGGCTGGAGTCCGTAACGTTGAAAATTTCGCCTCGGAAGAGCTCAGGGTGTTGCACTGCATGTAGAATGGCTGTAGCCGCGTCGTGTTGGTGAATTTGGTTGATGTAGCGACTACCGTCTTCTTCGAGGTTGGCTTTGCCTAGTTGGAAGTTTTTGAGAATCATAGAGCGTTGTGGTCCATAGATTCCGGCAAGGCGTAATACGGTTCCTTTTACTTGAAGGCAGGTGTCTTCCGCCTGACGTAGCACTTTGCCTGTATCTTTAGTAGGTGAGGCAGAGCTAGTCTCCGTTACGAGTTCACCATGGATTTGTCCGTAAACGGAGGTGCTGCTCGTGTAGATCAAGTGCGAAGTAGGGAAGGCTGATACGAGGTTTTTGATGCCTTCTAAGTAAACCTTTTGGTAAGCTTCAATGCCTCCGCCTCTACCTGAACTAGCGCAGTGTACGATGGTGTCAGGTGCGGAGCCTAAACGCTGCTTCAGATTGAGCAGGCTGTTTAGACTGGATACGTCCGCTACATGATGGTTTTGGGGTGTATTGGAGTCGGTTTCGTCGCTCGCTTGGCGATTGACCGTATGAGGGACCAATCCATATTCAGCGTTAGAAGCGAGTGAGGCGAGGTGTTTGCCGATGTAACCCGCCCCGATGATGAGGAGTGATGAAGACACTATTATTAAAAGTCTAAGAAGATTTCCGCACGGCGATTTTTCTGTCTACCTAGCGGGTTGTCAGATCCGTCTTCTTTGAAGTTTGGCATGATAGGAGCGTTTTCACCCAGCCCTTCGATGATGATTTGCGACGCTGGAACTCCGTATTCGATGAGGGCATTCTTTACAGAGATTGCACGGTACATGGAGAGGTTATCATTGTAGTCTGTTGTACCCATAGCGTCGGTGTGACCGATGATTTTAAGTTGTCTGGAGCCTTTCGTTTTTAATAAGTTTCCGACAATGGCTAATTGCTTTTTCGTGCGAGGGCGGAGCTGGTCGTCGTCGTATGCAAAGAAGAGCGCCATGGTATCTCCACCTTTCGGATTCTTGACGAGTGGGGAGTAGTAAACCTCGTCGTCCACTTTTTTCTCGGTGTATTTGTTGATGAGAGCATCCACGTTAACTTCGCTCACCTTCCACTGGTCTTTCTTGTTGAGCACGATTCCGAATTCGCCGGCATGAGATTCATCTAAATTGACTACTTTAGCCAGAAAAGCACTTACTGTAGAGCGTTTGAAAACAAGACGTATAGGTTTCTCTTCACGCAACTTGAATTCTCCTTCTTCAAAGAGAATACAAAGTGCCGCAATTTTAGAATCAGACACTTTTTCTGAGTCTGTGAGTTTGCGTGCTTGCTCGAAGTCTTGTGAGACGACACTGTCAACGAATAGGCGAGCGATTTCGAGAAGATCCATTTCCTTGATTTGATCATCATCTACAAGGCTGCCTTCTGTAAGCGATGATTTAACCGTTGCTGTATTTGCAACCCAATGGTCTTTGGATTTACGGAAAGTATCGACAATAACGCGCTGTTTCGCATCTTGTAAGTTAATAGCCCAGCGGTATGCGCGGTTTTGTTGTAACTCACCAATTTCTTGAATGGGCTTTTCCTGATTTAATGTTAATTTTTTGGAGGCTTCGAGTTCTTTGAGTTTGATAAGGTCCTCACTGCTCACAGCTCCAGGTTCTAGAAGAGCAGCAAAAGCGTCTACTCCTTCTTCGGATAAGGCGCGTGCGAGTCCCTCCAATAACGCTTTAGGTGAGTTTGGATTGAAAGCCTCTGTCGTTGTCTCTGTTGCTACTGCGTCTTGTTGGGAAGATGCCGTTGGTGTTTCTGTGGTTGAGCTAGTATCTGTTGTTGTGACCTCTTGTGGGGTGTCGTTAACTTCGGTAGACGCTTTCTTCAAGTTAGGTAGGATGAAGATCATAGAAAGTAGCGCAATAACCGCAATAATGATGGCGATGACTACTGGTAGATTTACCTTGCCTGCTAAGTGTGTTGAGTTGCGTTGAATGTTCATATGGTTGCTCGTGATTTATTTCATTTGTGCGTCTACAGACAATTTGCCAGCTCCACCGATTAGAATGGTGAGGTAGCCTACTAAGTATATAACTGCAAGTTCTTTTGCGCTTTCAACTCCAGGTCCGTCGAAGAAACTAGCTTCTTGATGAATCACAAAAGCGGCAGTTGCCATAAGGATGGATAAAAGGATAGCGGAGAGGCGAGTGGCAAACCCTAGGATGATGAGTGCCGCGATGCCTATTTCGGTGATCA
>CAYUKP010000261.1:0-2721 GCA_964445335.1 uncultured Verrucomicrobiales bacterium | reverse complement strand
ATTACCTTTAGCTCGTGAGCCATAGATCAGCACCTTGTCTACTTCTGGAAGCTCGACGAGGTAGCCGTGGATTTCCCTAATCGTATCTGAGCTGAGTCCGAACATGATTCTAATCTTCTTTTGTGCGCTGTTTGAGACCTTGCATGACAGCGCGTAGCTTCTCAAAAACGCTTTTCTTCATTAAGAGCAAGATGAAATTCCCACTACTCTACTAACACGTCATCTTTAGGCCAGAGCTTCACTTCTTCCGTAAACTCTCCAAACCAACCATATAAAGCCCAGTTCTGGTCTTCATATTTCCTTAAAGACAGATTTACTCCAGTATCAACCATATGAAATAATGAAATACCAACACAATTACGTGATATTGTTAGCCTTCGGGGTTTGAGGTATAGGATCTCTTCAGGAAATTTATTATTTCTGTTTTTATCGAAAAATATAAACTTACCATCCTGAGCCAAATCTGTCAGAGAAAGACAGATTTGATAAATTTTTTCAAGCTCCTGATCATCCATCGTAGTGAACTTCTCTCTTAAAGAATTTATTTTATACTCTGAATAGCAAACACACATACCCATAAGACTTAAGGGGTTCAAAATAGCCAACCCGACGATTAAAATAAGTTTCCGTATTCTCTTTCCCATGTTGTAGCTATTCAACTAACGAGAAAGTATAACAAGCATCGAATCTCATGCTTTGAATCAGATGAGACGTTCTAGCCAATTCTTAGCGAAATCCCGAATACAAATTGCCCGTAACCTCAAGCGATCAAACTATCTTTATTCGCAAGATCTCCCCCTTCAAACACCTCTCCTCCTATTAGATTAGTAGAGCCATCAAGGAGTCTTCATGTGAGATCTCATACGTCCCTTTCAAAGAACCCTCTGCAAGCATAAAATACCCTTCTCACTCCCCCTAAAAAGAGCAATACCTTGCATTCATTTTCGTCTCTTTTTCTGAAATTTTTTGCCTTCAAATCGGCCTAAGAAACACTCAATTTTTCCCCTCCATTTAAGGCCTAAATTTTCTGACTCTCCCGTCATGCGTTCTACCACAAACATCGCTCTCCTTTCCCCCTTTTTATCCCCTTCAAAAACTAGAAAAATCCCTCCTCATTCCACACAATCTGACACCTCTCTTTTGAGCATTGTGAATATCATGTGAGTTCTGTGGAAAACATCTTCTTTACTAACTTTGGAAAAAATAAGGGAAGTCGGAGTAGGCTACAAACCCTCATTTCAAGTTTTAGAATAAATGTCATTTTTGATCAAACGTGATTTTACCTCATTTTTTAAGCAAACCTCTTCTTCCTCAACCTCTAGGTTTCCCATTGCTTTCTTTCGCCTCTTATCGAGGCTCTAAGAGCGCATGTTATTTCAGCTGAAAAAATCGGTTAGCACCTCTCGTTATCCTCTCTCTTTTTTAGGTCGTTTATGACGACACCTAAGCCCCTCCAAACACCTCCTCTCAAATCAGGTTTGCCTCTCATAAAAAACCACCTATAAGCCACGCAAACTTTTGAAGCATTCTTCTCTCTAAGAGAAGATTCAGAAAATCAACGACCTCATTCTGGCGAAAATTTTGACCTCACATTTTTCGCTTTAATGGAAAACTTTTGTCTCTCTCCTTGCGCAAGATGCCTCTCCCCTCGCCCTCCTCTTTTGAGAAAAACCTCTCAAAATCTATCAAACATTTCACCCACCTCTTGCAACTGAAACTCCGCTCAAAAGCCTCAACATTCGTAAAGCGGCCTCCAGAATTTCTACCACACCTTCCCCCAAAAAACTCCTTCCTCAGGCATCAATGAACAACCTCATAACTTATTTCTCTCGAACCACCTCAACAATCTTGCCTCTACACCAAACCCGCTCTCAAGCCATTTTGTCAAAATCTCTGTCACCCAAGCACATTTAGCCCACTCATCATAATGATTGAATTGGTTAAATAAGTAATTCAAGGCTCCTCCTCCTTTTTCCAAACTTTACGGAAGGACATCTCATACAAACTACTCTCTAACGAAAAGCTCCAAGGTTAGCAAAAGGACTCTCTCTTAGAGATCCTCAAACGTCCTCCTTATTTCCTAGGAAACTTACCAGTCCTCACCAGCGTCTTTAAGAGACCTTAGCGAGCCTTCAGAACAGGACCACTATCTACCCCAACACATGTTTCTCTAGAGAGAGTCCGTATCCCACTCCTTTATACAGAGATACACCTTTGACCCCCCTCCATGCTCGCTCAGGAAGCAAGACATCTAGACCTAAGACAGACTCCCCATGAATTAAACATCGGACACCAAACTTCTAGATTCCCCCCAATTAGGCTCTATTTTGCCCATTTTATCGATGTGAATAATATGTGAATAACATGTGTTGTAGATGTGAATATATGTTATCACTACTACTCACAAGTTATTCACAATGTGTTAATGTCCACAAATATAGGCTTTAGGGACATTTAATGCACATAGTTATTACATCATGGAACGCCTATAATAATAATGAGGAACGCTTCTTTTTTAAAGTTATTCACACTAAGAAGAAGAAGAGCTTTTTGAACCATTTTTAAATAATATATTCTTCTAACAGCAAAGAATTGGGACTCTAGATTTGAATTAGAATTATTCTAAAAATGACTTGCACGAGATAAATTTGACTTTAGCGTTTAGGTCTAATGTCTCAGGATTCTCAAACAAAACCTTTTAACGGCTTACGCATGACTAAG
>CAYUKP010000260.1:0-2732 GCA_964445335.1 uncultured Verrucomicrobiales bacterium | reverse complement strand
GTGAGAAGTTCCGCGTGCTGTTGAGTGAGGCGGGGGCTGAGGCTGGGTTTATTACACAGCTGGTGCGTAAGCTATCGCAACTGAATGAAACGATTACGGAGGACTATCTGAATTTAGGTAAAGGGTATCAGATCGGGCATAGTTTCTTCTGCCCTACAGAAAACGAAGTTCCTGATGAGGCTTGGTTTACTAAGATCGTGCATTATGAGATTGCGCCTCTCCTGCGAGAATACTGGATGGACGATGAGAAGAAGGCTGCAGAGCTGATCAATGAGCTGTTAGCGTGATGACGGAGCCGGTCCAAGAGAGCAAGATCCCAGTAGAGAACATTTATTATCTGCTGAGCTATGCGTGGGGGTATTTGCCTGAGAGGGATGAGGTGCAGATGTTGGCTGAGGACTGTCACACGGTAGAGGAGCTGTTAGCGCGGGTCTTAGTAAATGGGACGCAACATTTGGTGAGACGGGGGCTGGATCGGAGCTACGTCCTACAGCGTGAGGAAACCTCTCGGCTCAAGGGGCAGCTTGACCTAACGGCGAGCTTCTCCCGCCAGACGATGCAACAAGGGCGGCTAGTGTGTGAGTTTGACGAGCTGAGTCATGATGTGCTCCATAATCAGATTCTCAAGACGACGCTGCGTAAAATCCTTAAACTCACTCGACTGAGCAGGGAGATGAAAGCGCAGGTTCATCAGCAGCTCCAAGTAATGCCAGAAGTGCAGGAAATCCGAATCTCAGCGCGGCTCTTTCGGCGAACCCCCCTCCATCGGAACAATAAGCACTACCGCCTCCTAATGAATGTGTGTGAGCTCATTCACCACTCTCTCCTCCCTACGGAGCAGAGCGGAGAGCTTCGCTTTAGAGACTTCCTGCGGGACAAGCGGCAGATGCCAGCTCTCTTCGAGAAGTTTATCCTGAACTTCTACAAGCGGCATAGTGATTATGAAGTATCCTCTCCGCATCTATACTGGGATTTAGGTGAAACGGGGGCGGATCAACTGCTGGTCCCTCGTATGGAAACGGATATATGCCTCTATAAGCCAGAACGGCAGATTATCCTAGATTGTAAATTCTATGAGCACGCCTTTACTAACCGGTTTGAGACCAAAAAGCTCCTCCCGGCACACCTCTACCAGCTCTTTGCCTACCTCGAGAACGTCCCGAGAAATGCGAGGTGGGAGCATACAGAAGGAGTCTTACTCTATCCAACGGTTTCCCATGACTTCACGCATGAGATCTCGCTCAATGGGCACCAGCTGAGATTGGTGAGCGTTAACTTAGACCAACCGTGGAGTGCAATAGAGCGGGCGTTGATCCGGCTTGTAAACTGAGAAAATAGAAGGAGGATGAGCGCATTGAGAAATTTCTAAACTTGAAGCGGATATATAATCCTGCGACGGGGGAGGAGATGCCGTATAAGCCGTTGCTGTTGTTGGCGGTGTTACAGTCTGCGGAGTTACGACGGGAGAGATCAAAACCTTAACCTCCCTCCATGCAACGCCCCTGGAGAGAGACTCCCCAGTCCTACTTTTCAAAGGAAAACTTAAGCAGATTCTCTTGGTTATACTGTCGATTGTCCTCTACGTCATGGAGGTGAGACTTGAGGTGAGCGCGTTGCTCTAAGAACGATAAGAGGTGCTCTCGGTATTCAAAGAAGAGAGGGTCTGATAAGATCTCTTCTCGCTTGCGAGGGCGCTCCCAGTGCAATGACATGACTTCCCCAATTCGCGCAAGTGGCCCGTTTGTCATCATAATGACCCGATCCGACATAAAGACAGCTTCGTCTACGTCATGCGTGACAATCATTGAGGTTAACTTTTCTTGGGCGACAATCTCTAAGATCACGTCCTGTAGCTCCATTCGCGTCAGAGAATCTAATCTCCCAAAAGGCTCGTCTAAGAGTAAGACCTTAGGCTTGAGGGCAATGGCACGTGCAATTCCAACCCTTTGTTGCATTCCGCCAGATAACTCCTTAGGGAACTTCTTCATAGAATCTGCTAACCCAACCCGAGCTAAGGAGTATTCGACGATTTCATGACGTTGCAGCTTCGTTGCATGTGGGTAAACATTAGCGACTCCCAGCATGACATTGTCATAGGCATTGAGCCAAGGCATGAGGCAAGGCGCCTGAAAGACTACTGCGCGATCGGGGCCTGCACCATCAATCTCCTTGTTATCGACAATAATGCCTCCTTCTGAAATTTCATTGAGTCCAGCAAGCATCGTCAGAACGGTAGACTTACCACATCCCGAGTGACCAATCAGAGAAATAAACTCCCCCTGAAACATCTTAATATTAAGGTTCTCCACCACTCGAAAGTCGTCCCCAAAGGGATTGGGATAGGACTTTACGAGATTGGAGATTTCTACATAACGTTTGGACATGGTTTACAGTGGTTGGGTGACTTTGTTACGAAGGCTCGGACGGCCAGAGATCGGAGTGAAGTTTTTCGGCATGACATCAGGCATCTTGTAGGAAAGGTGTTGGGAGTCTTTTCCTTCTTTATTGAGCTTGATGAGGTAGGTAGTAATTTCGGTTTTCAACCGCTTGTACTCAGGGTGATCATTGAGCGTGTGTCGATTACGCGGATACTCCATATCGACCACAAACGGTTCTGCAAGAGTGGCACTTGGCCCCATTGTGAGGGGAACAATTCTGTTAGACATCAGTACGGCCTCATCGACATCATTGGTCACCATGACAACGGTCTTGCGCTCGGCCTCCCAAATATT
>CAYUKP010000259.1:577-2739 GCA_964445335.1 uncultured Verrucomicrobiales bacterium | reverse complement strand
TAATTTCCCAAAAATAGACGGTGCGAAACGCGCCGCCAAATCCATCATCGCATAGCTAAATGAGAGAAAGAATCCTACTACAATAAAGTTTTCCACTTTCCAATTTTTCATTGGAATCATACTTGCAGCAAACGGCATAAAGAGTAGGAGAATAGACTCGGAATAATATCTACCTGCCTTGTTGGTAATAAAGTTTGTTATATTCGGAGAGTGCATCAGTCCACTCATAATTAAGATGAGCGAGACGAATACGATCGAAAAAGCAAGATAGGGAGGAATGACGATTTTTGGGCTAACCTGCCTCCTAAAAATTGCGATAACTAACCCCGGAGCAGCAAGCAATCCACACATTTGCCACATATCTGGCTGGGGCGGAAAAGGGATTTGGAGTGAGCAAAACTGCAAAATAGCTACACCGAGAACACCAATCACACCCCATACACCTACTGTAAAGAAAAGTGTTACACCTATCAGAAGATAGAGAGGCGTGAAGTCACCAACAATAAAACTAGTTACCGCGTATATAGAGAACAAAAACGCGACCCCAATTGTAATTATAAATCTACCATTCATATATTAATAATCTAAATCTTCATAGAGGTTTGAATACCTTTCCGCCGCTAGAGACGGGTGATACACCTTGCGTGCTTCACTGGCAGCGTCGGACAGCGCTTTCCATTGATCGGGATCCATCCCTTTATCAATCGCTTCTAATAACTGGAGCTGGTCATCAAGCGGCACTAGCAAACCGTTCTCATTATTACGCACAATGTCAGCTGGCCCACTGTTATCAAACGCGACAACAGGAGTGCCTTGGGACATGGCCTCAGCCACGGTTTTTCCAAAAGCCTCTTGTGCTGATAAGGTAAGCATCAAGTGAACTTCTTGATAAAACGAGATCATCTGGTCGACCTCGCGGAGGTACCCATGATTAACAAGCTTGATCTGAGAGTGGAGATGAAGGTCTGGAATCTGATCCTGACCAAACAAATGAAGCTCGATCCTCCTATTTGACTGCTCTGCATACTGATTTAATGCCTGAATAGCGAGAGCCCCTCCCTTACGCTTATCTTGAAAGGTATTGATCGCACCGAGCCCAATTTTAACGATCGGCTTAGGCTTCATGAGCAGTTCAAGTCGCGCTTCTTGGCTATAAATCTTGGATTCACAATATCTAGAATCGATACAGTTGTCTATCGTTCTGACCTGGCGACCACTAAACAGACTAGACTGTCGCGCTTGATTAGAAATCCACTCACTAATACCTACAGGGTGAAGAGAGACATCCTTCCACAACTTACTTTTAAGCTCTAAGTTCTGATGACTTAGATCATTGCTTCTACTAGATTTTAGTATAGGGCATCCGCCGCATTCCCTGGTAAATTTCCTGCATTCAATGGGATAATGGCACCCCCCGGTGAAGGGCCACAAGTCTCTCAAAGTCCATACGACTGGCTGAGAGAATTGAGCGATGTTAGCCAAGCTGAGGGCATGAGTATTGATCCAGTGTAAATGAACAATATCAGGAGAGAGTTTCTTCACCAACTGGTGAAGACCAGAACCATAATGATTCAAGGAAAAGAGAGTCTTATCACGTTCTGGATATGCTCCTTTTTTATAATTCGTATACCGCCTCGCCAGATTTCTCCGTAATCGGCTTGAGACGCTTCGGTAATGAATAACTCTTCCATCATTGTGCTCGAATTTTTCAGGGAAGGTCAATGCCGCCACATGAGAGTCAACCCCTTGCTCGACTAGGCCATTGTGCAGGTTTGTAACTCCTAATCCCGCTCCCCCAGTACTGTATGCAGTAGATAAGTGAAGAACTCTCATAGAATAAAAAATTAGCTCAAAGCCCTAGCTCCTGTTCGACAGAAACCCACATTTGCTCAACCTCCTCTTTTACTTGCGTAACAGCGGTCTCCAGCTTCTTCTGATCTTCTGCGAATACAGCAGAATCACTCAGGCGTATAAAAATAGAATCAATCTCGGCTGTATTAGTAAAATCTGAGACCAAATAACTTGGAACGCCAAACTCATTAAAAAGTTCAGGGTATTTATGTGACCAACCAGCCCCGATGCAAAGGACTCCTTGGGATAAGGAGCTAACTAACGCATGAAAGCGAGAACCAGCAACGAAACGCGCCTTGCCTAGCATTCCT
>CAYUKP010000259.1:0-567 GCA_964445335.1 uncultured Verrucomicrobiales bacterium | reverse complement strand
ACGCAAGGATCTTCATCTGTAAAGATCGGGAGCTCCCCTATAGGGTCGATCTGCTGAATCACTTTCTGATCTTCATTAGAATCATGAAGGATGAAAACAGGCTCTAAACCGCGAGCTTTTATGAACTCCACGCAGCGCTGCATGAACTCGACATACGAGGAGGCGTCTTGCGTCTTATCCAGCATGCGCGCATTCGGCACGATAGCTGCAAAGTTATCAGGTAACTCTGTATTACGCGTCACATCAGGACGCACTGCTACCGTAAAGTCAGGGCATTGCTGCAGGTTACTAATTTCTCCTAAGCGACTCGTGAACTCATAAGATTGCGTATCACGAGCAAACACAAGACTAGCGCGCTGGAAGAGTGCCTTACAGTGGTGTGCCACCTTAGGATCTTCAAACTTCCCAAGTGCTTGAGGAAGGAGGACGAACTTTTTTCCTCGATAATCCTTACTGTCGAGCTTTTCGGCAATTCTTCTGGCATGGGGAGCCCCCCACTGGTCGGAGTATGCAAAGCCACTCGCATCTATAACAGCTGATATTTGCTTATTCTTTACAATCCCAAGC
>CAYUKP010000258.1:0-2765 GCA_964445335.1 uncultured Verrucomicrobiales bacterium | reverse complement strand
GCTGTATTTCCCGAATTCTCGGAGGCTTGCCATTATTTGACCAATCGCCGGTGGTTGCGCGAAGGTTCCACGAAGCCTTCGTGGAGCCTTCGTGGAGCCTTCGCAGAGCTTTGGCGCCACCAGTAGGCCCTGGTATTTTCCCGCCTCGCCTTTCTCTCGTCCTTTAGAGTCTCTAGTGACAATTCCAGCTTTGGTCGTTGTTGTTCCCCTGGCAACGGCAACCTTCCCCCTGGCGACAGGGAGGAAATATAGTGCTCAGAGGGATGTGAAAATATTGGATCAGCGGTCTACTTCCTTTTGACGCACCTTGCATTGCCATGTAAAATCGTTTTCATTGTATAGCGTCCACCTTACGTCCGCCTGAAGAAAACGAACACCAGCATAGTACGTGGTTTTTGTATTTCACACCGAGTGATTGTTTAATTCGACTAGTCCCCTATGCTGTCCGTGCCGTCATTTTCCCTTATCATTGTAATACAGATCTCGATCCCGTGTGAAGTTTGACATATTTCGTTGAATGCGTAATCCCCCTCAGTTGGATTTCCACGCGATTTAGGCTGTGAATGATTGTAGGGAGGTACGTTGTTCCATGACAGGAGGGGACGGGTGCGCGATGGGGTGTATGGGCAGTAGTTTTCTTCGAAGAAGAGATTGTTTAACTTCGGATACATGTCGTATGATGCTTACCGGCAAGTGTTTCTCTACTCGCTTGATAAATCAGGTGGCCGCTAAGGTGCCCAGAGTCGTGCAGGACCCGTTCGGAGAGCTCCGTGCAGAGGCGGAGGAGCATGCTAAGGCGTGGAGGGACGTGGACCACGTGCTTCTACCGTTTGGCTTCCTTTCTGCTCATGACCAGACGGGAACGCCGGCAGTGCTCTTGATGGAAATAGCCATGTAAGTGTAGAGTAACAAGGTGCAGCAGCCTAACAGTGACCTTTGTGATGCGGTCGTGTACTGAAGCGTTTTCGATTTCTCTGGAGAAAACACTTTGCGGAGGAAGTTGAGAATATTAGTCTAGATATGATAAGGGGTGTGAGGAAAGGACTGCTTGCTGTAAGAGATTGGCGTCGCTGGTCATGTGTTTACACATTCTCATTCATCAGTTTCTCCTGCCGTAGCCGACATAAGTGGCGTATATGTGCATCAAGCGTTTGGGCCATACGTGCACGTTGTTGTTATTTAGCATACCTGTCCAATGGGGCGTGCACCACGGAAAGAAGGCGTTTGAAGGGAGAGGGCTCGCACGGCTAGCCTTACTCGACTGCGTGTATCTTCCACGTACTATTAGTGCCCGTTAATTTCACGATCCGATGAGTTTAGTACATGGTATACCCAAATATTGCCTAGTAAGTGCGTTCTGTAGCACTATAGATCAACCCAAGGCCGAAGGGTCTTAGAGTGCTGTCTATATTGGAGTTTCAGGATTTACTATGATTGAATCCTTACACTTGTGTGTCAATCTCACACCATACTGCTCTAGACGACAAGAAGGTGCGAAGTAGGTTTCGTGCCTACGTCTGATCCAGACCCTTGTATAAAATAACTGCCCTGCACCGTACAGGCCTCTAGATGCGTTCCTAACGGAGGCCGGCCCACTATTCGGGCGCCATTTCAATTGGGTCAAGGCGATCGCGCGTGTTGTTTTCCAGGTAAGGCATGTCATCATGATTTAATATTTCCATACAATTCGCAGGATGGCTTTTGACAGATGGAAGTAGGAAGAAATTCAATACCTGGCCATCGATCGGCAGGGATGCTTATTACGGGTTGTAGACCATTGATCATATAAGCATTTCTAACGCCTTTCGTTGGCTCCTGTCATCATCAATAGGTTTCAATCGATTGTCATGACGGTATCCAGTTCTGAATATAGGTGATCGCTCGAACACTCTAGTCTGGTAGATCATCCGGCCTTGTTCGACTTGTCGCCTCCTGTATGCTATTACATTCTCTGAATATAACTGGTCGTCCTCCGGCTTCACCCCTTTTACTTATATATATACAGCTGTTGAAGTTCATCGTTTCGGCAGACGCAATCAACCTTCTGCACAGGGACATACAGATGAAGAATATGTTCGTCGTGCAGAGCCATAGCCTGGAACTGGCGAGGCTAGCGGTAGGAGACTTCGGGGCTGCTCAAAGAGGGGAGGAGAGGGTGAGAAATATGATACAACATTTCGATCGAGACCTTTTGATCCGCAGGCCTTTCACGCAGATTTCATTACCCTACCTGTGAAGCTCAGGGGGCGGGGGAGAGGTGTCGTATGACCATGGACCACGCGTCCCTCGTGAGACGGGGATGGTTAAACGATAATAGCACGCTCGACATGACTCGCGCAGTAACCATCTCCAGTCTTGCGCCGAGGACATGGCTTGAGATTGCGTCACTCTGTTACCAGTGCCTTATCCCTGGGGGTGCTGTTTTGATTTTCCACCCCCATAGGGTACGGAAAATTGAGCCTCAGTTGTTCGAAAGTGGGGATGGAATGAGTTTATGATAAATTTAGTTATTGCTCATTAAACACCCCTAAAGGTCTTGGGGCAAGTTAGGATACTATACCGAGCATCACTTTTCAAATGAGAAAACAAACCCCCCTTCGATTCCTGCACTGCGTCTTTTTCTATCTGTCCGGTGTTTCATATTTCAGGAAAATGGTAACGTGGTCTACCACGCCAGCACTTACAACAGGAACAACACGAGTCCGCGCATGGTACGAGAGTGATTGACTGGCTCTAATTAGAGCCCTCGCACCAGATTGTAGTAG
>CAYUKP010000257.1:0-2769 GCA_964445335.1 uncultured Verrucomicrobiales bacterium | reverse complement strand
AGGTCTGTAGAGGTATACATCCCTGGATTAATCCCCGCAGCTGCGAGCCAATATCTGATCTCATAGTTGTGTGTCGAAACAGGGAAGACCATGCCCATTGGAAGCTTTTTCCCGTCTTCCTTGGCTGCGTCTACAATCGGTTTGAGGGATTTCGCAGAAATAGGGTGTTTCGGCGTCTCTGACTGAAGCGCCTCATCGTTCTCCTGCATTTGCTCCCAAATCGCATTAGAAACGGTGATCCCGTTACCATTAAGGTCGAGCGTATATGGCGTCACGATGTGCGCCTTGGTTCCAAACCCAATCGTGGCTGCAATCGGTTGACCCGAAAGCATGTGTGCCCCGTCGAGTTCTCCATTAATGACGTTGTCCAAAAGCTGCTTCCAGTTAGGCTGAGCAATCACTTTTACTTGTAGCCCTTCTTCCTCGAAGTATCCTTTTTCCTTTGCAATGACGATCGGAGCGCAATCGGTTAATTTAATAAATCCTAATTTGAGCTCGTCTTTCTCGACCTCTAAGGTGCCAGCCTGAGCAAGGCTGCTCGCAGCAAAAACCGCCAGCGTTGATTTTAATAATGAGTTCATCTAATATGTTGTGTGTAGTGTTTGATTCGGGGAGAGAGATTAAAATTTGTAATCGAGTTGCACGGTCGCTTGAGCGATGTCATTTGGGTAGCCTCCAAAGCTAGAACCTCCGTCATAATCGTTGTTACCAAAGAAGTAGGCAAACTTAGCCAACGCCGTTAGGTTTTCATTGATCGGCTTCACAAGCACCGCATCTGCTTCCCATCCGTAAGAGTCATTAAACTCATCATCCATGAAGTAATGCAACGCACCTACCGCCTTGATACCTCCAGGAAGCCCTTTCTTAACTCCTGAAATATAGAAGTCCGAAAGCCCATCCCACTGTCCTAAACCTAGTTGTTGACCAAGGAAGGCATCCGCAAATCCATTAAACTTGTGCGCAGTTTGCAGAGGAGTCGCGAAGTAGGATCCATGCGAAATCAGACCAATGGAACCCGCGATTCCTGCAATTTTTTGGGAATATTTCACATGCCCGTAATAGTCGGTGTATCCTGGTTGATTACCACTCTCGTTCTGAACCGCTCCTTCAAGGTAGAGAGAACCAGGCCCAGTCTTCCAAGTCGAGAACGCTCCATATGTATTCGAACTTGCAAAGTCACCTTGGTCAGAGAAATCAAACAAGTAAGCATAGGCACCTACTTGATGATCCCCAAGCTTCACCTTCCCGTTAAACATGTGAGCTTCACCTTCCAACGCGTTTAAGGCCGCAAAGGTTCCACTTGGCTCACTACCAAAAATTCGATTCACCTGTGTTATGTATCCGTAAAAAAGATCTACGAGATCGTTTTTATACCCCACGGTGATCCCGTCAAAGGTTTGCTCATTGTTACGCCATGCAACGCCACCAACCATTTGTTGGGCATCCAGATTGATGCGTTGGCGACCAACCTTTGCACTAAATCCATTCCCCGCATACGAGAGATACGCTTGGTTTAGCTCGGCTGTCTCAGGGTCTGCAATAACGGTATTATTGGCCACAAAAGGATCTGTTGCCCCCGCCACTGCTGGAGGCGAACTACGATAGTCATCAACGATCGCATTGGAAAACTCCCCTTCCGCAAAGAGGCTAAACCCTCCAAAATCTTTCGATCGTAGTCCCGGTCTAAATCTCGTCGTTAACGAGTTCGATGGGTCAAGGTTTTGTTGCTCACGAAACTCGTAGCGAAGCCTTGCATCAAGAGTCGGACGCAAGACCCAATCACTCATATCATCAAGAAAACTCACACCCTCTGTAGCCTTAGCCGCCACAGGAGTAGATAAGTTTGATTCATTAAATAACGGTAACCCCTCACCTGCGAACGAACTCGCGGTAAAGGCTGCGACAGCGGATATAGTCAGTATTTCACGTTGCATACAGCATCACTCCACAGCTTTAGCCATGCCAACTCACGAACCTTCCCATTATTAATTTAAATCAAAACCATGAATAAAATTTAACTAAAGCGATCATACTTTATAAAGAAAAGAAAAAATATGATAGACTCTACCCATGCTCCAAAGAACTATTTTTAAGTAAAAATAAACTCTTTAACACATGGGGGTTCTTTTATTTTGCCATCAAAAACATCCTAAGTAAACGTCTTTAAAAGACAAAAAGCTCAGCCCAAGCATACCAATGATTAATATTATTCATAATACGCTTACTCCATTGGCATTGCCTATGCTTTTTAAAACACATGAAAAGTGGTTTTAATGAGACGCAAGAAGGTTACATCCAAGGCTTTCTGGACGGGATGAACGCTCCTGTTTTTTTAGGTAAAACAGACGATGGAAAGTTCACGGGAAACGCGGCGTCAGCCGCTCCTGAAACCGTCTACGGCACGCCCATTGAGGATCTCTGCAAGGAGGAATCAATCAAGCATGAGCAGAATGGATTGGACTGCTGGGATACGATGGTGCAAGCAGACGCGAATAAGGAGTTTGCCAAAGGTGGCGATGTCTTTCGCTTCAAGTTCTACGGGATGTTTCATGTGAGTCCCGCCCAAGACTCCTACATGTGTCGGATGCGTATCCCTGGAGGTGAGCTCAACACCCTTCAGTTGCGAGCCATTGCTGACATGGCGACAGATTGGGGTGGTGGATACTGTGATGTGACGACCCGTAACAACTTCCAGATTCGGGAAATCATGCCTGGAGATGTCACAAAGGTCTTTGAGAAACTCACCGAAATTGGTCTCACCTCCAAGGG
>CAYUKP010000256.1:0-2776 GCA_964445335.1 uncultured Verrucomicrobiales bacterium | reverse complement strand
CTTCGTTTGTATGAGCAGAGTTGATATGATTGGAGGTGTTTGATTTCACCTTAAATTTGTTATTTAGATTTTTTCCATCAAGCGTAAAGTGATAGAGAGCTTCCAGCAAGTCAGATTGTTGGTAAGGTTTCTTTAGGATTTTTTGGTAAAGGTTATCTTGTTTGATACCATTTTTTAAGGATCCTTCGATATGAGCAGAGGAGAGCAAAATAAAGGAAGCATTTTGGGTAAGTTTATGGCGCCTCAAAAGGTTAGCCACTTCAATCCCATCTCGATAGGGCATAAGATAATCGCAAATAACAAAATCGTAAGGGGTGGTGACAGCGTTTAAAAATTTCTCAAGTTCTAAGGGATCTGTTAAATGATCTCCTTTTATGGACCAATTTTTTAATTGGTGCTTTAATATTTTTTGATTTGTGTGATTATCATCAATTACAAGAGCTTTTCGATTCAAGACACCTTGCATTTGTCTATTCTTTGATTTCTTCCTTTCAACTAACTCATTTGTTAAATCAGTTTGTTCAAATAAAGCTGTAAAAGAAAATGTGGCACCACCTTCTGGATTATTTTCCACCCATATTTTTCCTCCCATATACTGTACAAGTTGACGACAAATTGCTAAGCCTAACCCTGTGCCACCATACTTTCGAGTCGTTGAAGTATCTGCTTGTGAGAAGCTATCAAATAAACTTTCAAATCTATCTTCAGGGATACCTATTCCTGAGTCTTTGATTTTAAAGAGAATTTTGATCATTCCCTCCTTATCACTTTCTAAAATATCAGCAGATAGTAAAATGTCGCCACTGCTGGTAAACTTGACCGCATTACCCATGAGGTTAATCAGTATTTGCCTTAACCTTAGTGAATCACCCTTAAAGATTGCAGGGATTTCTGAAGAAATATCTACAAGGAGTTCGAGGTTTTTTTCCGCAGCTTTTACGCCAATTATTTGAGTAACCCCCTCAATAACGGAGTCTATATAAAAGTTTTCGCTTTCAAGTTCTAAATTACCTTTTGTATATTTGGAATAATCTAGAATGTCATTGATTACGTGTAGCAGTGCATCTGCACTTTCTTTGATAGCCGTTGAATATTCTATTTGTTCATCAGATAATTCCGTCTGTGATAGAAGGTCAGTCATTCCAATGACTCCATTCATAGGAGTTCTTATTTCGTGGCTCATCATAGCTAAAAAGTCCGATTTAGCACGATTTGCAGTTTCAGACTCTTGGACGGACTTCTTTAGGAGAGATGTGTTGCGTTCTCGCTCATAAAGGAAGCTTAACTCCTTAATGAATGAAGTATCTACAAAGTTTGTAGCATCTTTGTTTAAGCTTAAAATATCTGTTGAATAAATTTCAGTAACTCCAACCACTCGATCCATCAAAAAGAAGGGAATTCCTATAATAGATCTAATACGAAGAGGACATTGTTCAAAACCCCCAGGGTTTTGAACAATAAGAGTTTCTTGATTTTTTAAGACTTTTTCATGGATGCCTGAGTTAATATTCCATGGTGCACAGGGATCTGGTGTTAAATCTGAGGTTTCGGGATTACGATGAACCGTATCGTTGTATAGCCATGCTGACTGAAACTTTCCAACACTAGGAACTTCATCAATTAAGCGTAATTGAAAACCAACAAAACCATAGCCATGTAAAATAATTGGAAGAATATTTGTAAGACCTTCCTGTAGTGTTCCGGCTTTACTTAACTGAATTACAACTGCCTTTTGTAGGGCTAATCTACCATTGTTAATCTCTAAAGACTTTCGTAAACGGGTTTCTTCTGAAGTTAGTTCATTGACCTTACTAATAACATGATTATACATGTGTCCTATTTGGCCAGCTTCGGAAGTGGTTGCGTCCACATCAATATATTCTGAAAAACTCTTTTTCTTAGCTTGAGTTTTCATTTGTTGAATCAGACTAAGCGTTTCTGTGCCGGAACCATGTTCTGAGACATTCAGTCCTAGGCGCTCATCCTTTGAAGAAACACGTAGAGCCATAAAAGTGCTACATGCTTTAAGAAAAACATAAGTTGAGAAAAACGATACAACCAAGACTACACATCCACCAAAGGCTTGAACGGCGACTCTGTCTAATAAGGTGAAGTTTTCCCAAAGAGGAATATCCGATAAATTTTTATTAAATAAAGCGACTGCTAGAGTCCCCCACAAACCAGCAACTAAATGTGAGGGGATAGCGCTCACTACGTCGTCGACCTTGAAACGTTGCAGGAGATATTCGCTATAGAAAGAGAGTGTTGAACCTATTGATGCTACAATAACAGTATCCAATAGAGTGTAATACTTGGCTCCTCCCGTAATGGAAGCCAATCCGGCAACTATCCCTGTAAATACTGGAGCAAAAAGTAATTTGCGTTCTTTTGTATAAATTAAGATCCCTGAAACTATTCCGCCAATAGACCCTCCAAATAAGGTGTTGATCAATGTGATAGGAACATATTTGTCAAAGGCTCCAGTACTGCCACCATTGAAGCCAAACCAGCCAATCCAAATCATAACAATCCCTAAAGAAGCAAAAGTAGGGTCGTTTGAAATATATGATTGGTTTTTCGTCTCAGAAAAGCGATCTAATCTAGGCCCAACTACTAGTGCTGTGGCAAATGCTGAAGCCCCCCCAATAATATGAACTACGGTGCTACCAGCAAAATCTATAAACCCAAGGTTTTGTAGCCAACCTGAACTCCCCCCCAGATTCCCTCCCCAAATCCAGCTACCAATTATTGGATATAAAAAAATAGATACAAAAAC
>CAYUKP010000255.1:0-2797 GCA_964445335.1 uncultured Verrucomicrobiales bacterium | reverse complement strand
TCCTTGAGCTTACGTGAAACTTCTTGATCTTCATTGGCCAGCATAGAAACGGCAAAGAGAGCGGAGTTGATCGCTCCTGCTTTACCGATGGCAAAGGTTGCGGTTGGTATCCCCGCAGGCATTTGGACAATGGAGAGGAGTGAGTCTACCCCACTTAAGATGCTAGACTTAACAGGTACTCCTAAAACAGGAAGTGTCGTCATGGCTGCACACATTCCAGGGAGGTGCGCAGCTCCACCTGCGCCAGCAATGATCACCTTAAGCCCTCGCTCCTCAGCGGTTTCGGCATACGTGTAGAGCTTCTTTGGGGTGCG
Organism: uncultured Verrucomicrobiales bacterium; assembly: GCA_964445335.1. Classification (GTDB taxonomy): domain Bacteria; phylum Verrucomicrobiota; class Verrucomicrobiia; order Verrucomicrobiales; family Akkermansiaceae; genus WTJZ01. The sequence goes on along the minus strand of CAYUKP010000255.1, from coordinate 2,483 downwards.
GTGCGCACTGACAACGGTAGCTTCCCAAGAGATGCCGAAGTCCGTGAGAGTTTTGGCGGTGTGTTCTAGTGTTGGCCAATCGCTTTGGCTGCCCATGATGATCCCTACTTGAATTGATTTACTCATAAAAAATAATTCTTTACCGTATGGTATGATAGAGACCGTAAAAGATAGCTAGTTTTTTCTCTGACGTTCTGTAGAGTTGTTCCGATATGATGAAGTATTTAGTTCCCTTGAGTGCGCTTTTTTTAGTGTCTTGTGCTACAGTGTCGACTTCTAATTCTCCTCGACAGATCCTAGATGCAACACGCCCTATTCCACAAAGCGCTGCTACGGTTGCTAGTGGGATAAGAACCTTTGAAATGTATAAGCGAACCAAACCGCGGGTTGCTAATACGCAAGTGCAACGTGTGGGAAATCGCATTAAAAATGTTGTGCCCTTAACAAATGCACAGTGGGAGTTTGTGACCTTTAAGAATTCTACACCTAATGCGTTTGCTCTTCCGGGAGGTAAGGTAGGGGTGCATGATGGCTTTCTGCCGATTACTCAGACTGACGCTGGGTTGGCTACTATTTTGTCACACGAGATCGCGCACGTGACCCTGAATCACCACGAACAAGCGAGGCGCAATAGCGGACTGGTAGGGTTGGGTGGAGCCTTATTAGGGAGTGCGCTCGGAAGTCAGTATTCGGGGCTTATTAATACCACGAGTGAGCTCGCCTTTAATTTGCCAAATAGTAGAAAGAACGAAACTGAGGCTGATCGTGTAGGATTGATCTACATGGCGAGAGCAGGGTATGACCCAAGAGAAGCTATTAAGTTTTGGGAGCGCTTCAACGCATACAATAAACAGCATGGGAGACAGTTGTCAGCATTCCTCAGTACGCACCCGTTGAACGAGACACGGATCAACACCCTGAAACAGACTTTACCTATTGCGATGGTGGAATACCAAAAAACCTTGTGATAGCTGGAGCTTTTTGTCTCCCCCTAAGAAACGAAGCTTGAATTGTTTAGAAGGTCGAAGTATTTACAGATATTCTCTGAGAATAAGAGGAGAATTTCCTTAAACCAATATGCAATCTTCTCACGGATTAGAAGTCGTTATTTATACCCTAGTTGCGCTGACGATAGGTCTGGCTGTAGCATTAGGGTTTTTGCTTTTCTATTATCGTCGCTTGACGGGACGGTTTACGGATGTGGATGCGAAGTATAAGGTGACAGAGTTGCAGAATGCGGAATGTGTTCAAAACTATACAGAGCAAAAGGAAATCAATGAGGAACTGGCGCAGTCTAATGAGTCTCTCAGAGAAGAGCGTGCGACTCTGATTGCTAATAGAGAATTTGCGCAAGATCTCTTAGCAGATAAGCTCTCCCTCTTAGAGCGGGCAGAAGATCAAGTGTTAGAACATTCGTTAGAGATTAAGTCTTTAGCTGAAAGTAAAGAGGTGATTCAGAGGCAAGCGGATGATTATAAAGCTAAGCTAGAAGCCCGTGATGATATGCTGTCTCGAATGAAGCTTCAGCTTGATCAAGCGACACAAGAATACCAGAGAGCTAGGAGCGAGTTTGAAGCAACTAGACGGCGCGAGGAGCACGGAAAGGTAGCGTTGAAGGAAGCGGAAACTTTGCTCCAATCTCGCGCCAATCAATTGGTAGAGGAGAAGGAACTGCACGAAGAGACGAAGCAATCACATGAGGAGTTGAGTATAGAGAATGATAAGTTAAGAGATCAAGTGGAGACTCTGAAGCTACTGAACACACAATTACAGGCTGAAAAAGTCGCCTTAGAAAATCAAGCGGACTTTACGCTCGACCAAGGGAAGAAGCTTGAAAGTACCTTCGCGGCATTATCGGAGAAGTTCTTAAAAGCCAGACAAGAAGATTTAGAGAAGACTAATGCTAATGGTCTTATGCAAGTAGTAGAGCCCCTAAAGGACGCCTTTGCAAGCTTCCAGAAACGCTCCGATGATATTCACCTTGCTAATATTAGAGGGCAGGCAGCGCTGAAAAATGAATTAGAGCACCTTAAACAAAAGAGTTCCGAATTAGGGAAAAATGCAGAAAACCTGAGCCAGGCTCTACGACGTGATAAGAAAAAGCTAGGGAATTGGGGGGAGTTACAGTTGGAACGTTTGCTTGAAAATTCTGGTTTAGGAAAGGAATGCTATCGTAGAGAAGTAAACTTTAAGACGGATGACGGCAGAGATCAGCGCCCAGACTTTGTGATAGATCTTCCAGACAATAAACATTTGATAATTGATAGTAAGGTGACACTCAATGCTTATGTCGATGCCGTCAACGCTCCTAATGATGGGGAGGCTCTGGAGTCTATGAATAAACATGTGGCACACATTAAGGCGCATGTTGATAGTCTCGCACGCAAAGGGTATGATAACCTCGGAGGGGTTAATGTACCTGACTTTATCTTTATGTTTATGCCGAATGAAGCCGCATTTTTGGCAGCCTTTGAGCATGCTCC
>CAYUKP010000254.1:0-2809 GCA_964445335.1 uncultured Verrucomicrobiales bacterium | reverse complement strand
GGTAAAATGAGAAAGCGCTTCATTAGACTTGTGATCGGAGATCGCGTAAAAATCGAGATGTCACCTTATGATACGACAAAAGCGCGCATAACTTTCAGAATGGGCTAAAAAACCGTTTAAAAGTATATTTTTCTTTCCAAGTCTATCTGTGAATTAGATGCTGTCACGATATGAATTTAACTTGGGAACAGTGGTTTATGATAATCCTTGTGATTATTGTTTTCACCTCACTGATTAAAGAATGGTTATCCGCTGAATTAATCGCTCTTGGCGCTTTATTTTCCTGCATCTGCGCAGGCATCCTTCCTATTCAAGCAACCTCACCAGAGGATCTGCCTTACGAAGCACTCAGGGTCTTCTCACACCCTGCCCCTCTGACAATTGCCTGCATGTTTGTGGTCAGTGCGGCCCTCGAAAAGACAGGGATCATCGAAAAGATGGGATATCTGTTTGAGAGGAAGGCCGCCACGAGTGAGGCTAAGATGTTGCTCTGCCTCATCCTCATTTCTGGTGGACTCTCTGCCTTTATGAGCAACACCCCTGTTGTGGTCGTCTTTATGCCATTAGTTATAGGCATCTGTAAGCGCAAGGACTGGAAGGCTACTCGCTTCCTGATCCCCCTCTCCTATGCGGCGATTGTAGGCGGCACCTTAACTATTGTCGGAACCTCGACCAACTTAATCGCTTCTGGGATTGCAGAGGAAAAGGGGCTTACTCCATTCAACCTCTTCGATATCGCCCCTCTCGGTGGCGTTTTCTTTGTTGTTACCACCCTCTACCTCATGACGGTTGGTAAGAAACTCCTCCCTGATCGACTCACCTTAGCGGCCATTGTTGACTCCAAAGATCAACGGCAGTTCATGACCCGAGCAATCGTAAAAGAAGGGTCGAGCCTCATTGGGAAGACGGTAAGGGAAAGTTTAGGAAAAATCCGAACCGCAAGGGTCGTCGAAGTCTTCCGAAATGAAGCCAAAATCATGGGTGCAACCGATAAAATGATCTTAGAAGAAGGAGATGAAATCGTTGTAAAGGGGGACTTACAAGCGCTGCTCAAGGTCGGTAAAACCGAAGGTATTCAGTTTGATGGAGAAGAAGACATGGGACTGGAGCAGGTACGAACCGAGGCGACCTGTATCATGGAAGGGATCATTGGTCCCAACTCGTCTTTCATCGGAAAAAGTCTGAAGGAAACTCGCTTCAGAAACCGTTACGGGATCATCGTTGTCGCGCTGCACCGTCAGGGGAAAAACATCACCAAGAAGATTGGAGAGGTCAAATTAAACTTCGGAGACACCATTCTCGTACAGGGTGCCCCGCACAGGATGCAACGCCTCTTTTCATCCAATGACTTTGTGAGTTTGAGTGAACCCAAGCATGAAACTCTACGTCCCGAAAAAGGCAAGTATGCGATCTTGGCGATGGGGACGTTTGTTATTCTTGGAGCTCTAGGGGGCTTCAACATCATCCCTACCCTTCCCGTCTTTGGCATGGCATTTGGAGCGGCGCTTTTCTGTATGTTTACAGGATGTATCAAGCCTCAGGAGGTTTATGAGGCCGTAGAATGGAAGGTGCTCTTTATGATTATGGGGATGTTGGGATTAGGCATGGGGTTAGAGAAAACCGAGCTTGCATCAGAAATCGCAAACCTCCTCCTTAATACCCTCGGAGGATTAAACCCAGCCGTAATCGTGGCAATTTTCTACCTTCTAGCTGCCATCCTTACGGAACTCATTAGTAATCAGGCCGTGGCGGCGCTCCTCACTCCTGTTGGGATTTCTGTAGGACTCAAGCTGGGGCTCGACCCGACTGCCTTTGTAGTAGCGGTTATGTTTGGCTCCTCTGCAAGCTTCTCGACACCCATCGGCTACCAAACCAACACCTTGGTGTATGGTGGAGGGGGGTATAAGTTTGGAGACTTTTTTAAGGTGGGATTCCCTCTAGCTGTGCTATTATGGATTATTGCTGCTCTTATCATTCCTATCCTCTGGCCACTCCAGCCACTTGGTATGTAAGAACGCAATTTCTCACAAAATACATACCCTATCATGAAGAGACGTCGTTTAGGCAAAAGTGGCCTTATGGTCAGTGAAATCGGTTTAGGCACGATGACCTTTGGGTCGGAGTGCGCAGATAAAGCGGAAGCATTTCGCATCATGGATACCGCCGTGGAACAAGGGGTCAATTTCTTCGACACCGCCGAGATTTATCCTGTTCCTCCTGTCAAAAAGCTCGCAGGCTTAACGGAGAAGATCATCGGTGAATGGCTCGAAAACAGATCTCGATCAGAAATCATTATTGCCTCTAAGGTCGCTGGCCCCGCCCATGGATGGTTTGATCCGCCTGTTCGGGATGGCAACGCTGCCATTGATTCCCTGCATATTAGAAAGGCTCTCGAAGGCTCTTTACGTCGGCTCAAGACGGATTACATCGACCTCTATCAAGTCCATTGGCCAGACCATGGCATGAGAATCGAAGACACTCTTGAAACGCTAAATGATCTGGTCAAGGAGGGTAAAGTCCGCACGATCGGGTGTAGTAATGAAAACGCCTACGGTCTCATGAAGGCTCTCTGGGTAGCCGACAAATACAACTTCCGCGCCTTTGATACAATTCAGAACAACTTCTCCATCAACAACCGCGTCTTTGAAAACGAATTGGCGGAAGTCTGCGAACGGGAACAAGTAAGCCTCCTGCCCTACAGCCCTCTCGCAGGAGGAGTCTTATCAGGAAAGTACAACACCTCAAATCCCCCACAAAACTCAAGATTCTATAAGTATAAGCACGGCAAAACCACAAGGCAACAAGCGAT
>CAYUKP010000253.1:0-2824 GCA_964445335.1 uncultured Verrucomicrobiales bacterium | reverse complement strand
GAGCAAGATTGCTTTTTAACCTGTAATAAAACCTGTTTCATAACCGCTTACATAAATGTGCGGTATGAACAGGCGTTTTATCACAGCCGAGGATGAGGTGTCACTTCCTTCAGAAGCGATCACTCATCCTCTGTTAAAATGCGATCTTGCTAGGGGACACTGCGTCCCCCTAGACCCCCAGCTTTTTAGAAACAGAAACGGCTACCGCCGTTTGATTCCCTTAGAAGGCTGAAGACAGATATTTGTTCGTACCTCACTTCACACCTGTCTTTTTTCAGCCTTGGGCAGACTGTTCTCCGTAGCTGTGCAAGAGAGCTGTTTCTTCCGCAAACTCCAGAAACAACTTCTCTTTTCATCTACTCCAAACAGACTGCCCTTTTCGCTCTCCGCTACCGCTACGAGCGAGGATTTTTTGCAGCATTACAGACATCCAATGAGGTCTATTCCTCTTCTTTTTGACTCACCTAACACTTTGTTTAGAATACTAAACAAAGGTTTTCTCGGATGATACGCGCCATCGGCACGTATCCACATATGTCACCTAACCATTTACGACATGTCATCTATAGATTGGAATAATCCCGAAGAACGCAATGCCTATTATCGCAAGCAAGTCAGCAATTACCGCAAGACGCATCCTCGCTTACAGCTCACCTTCTCCCAAGAGGAGTATGAAACCATTCTCTCGTCAGCTACCAAGTATGGCATCAATCGGAGGCAACTGGCCAAACATGTCAGACTCCTTGCCATCGAAGCCGCTCGAATGGGACTAGGGGAGAGGTTTGAACGACCACCAGCCCTTGATGAGGAATCCAAGGAGGAAATGCTCTATCTGCTTCACAATTGTGCCAACAATATCAACCAGATTGCCCACCATCTAAACTCTAAGGCATTAGAATATAATGTCAGGGAAGTGGCAGGAGAGGCCGAGTCTCAAAACATTTTAGATGGCATCTTTGATCTACTCAAAGAGACCCACACCAATATTAAATCCTTATCGGACACTCCTAATCCCTCAAAATGATCATTAAAAGCCTCTCTCGCAAAGGCGGATCAGGAGCATTCGCCCAACTCTACGACTACATCACCAGAAAGGCCGAGAAAGACCGCATCTGGCACAACCTCTACTGCAATGTCCGAAGCCGAGACGCCATTATTGAGGAGTTCCGAGACAACGCCAAACACATCAAGCATACCAAAAGGCACAACATTGCTTATCACGAAATTATCTCTCTCAAGCGAGGTTGTAGGAAGGATGAAGCTCGTCAGATGACAGCTCTCAAGCGTATCACCCAATCTTATCTCCAAAAGCGAGCCAAAGATCAATTAGCGTATTGTGCCATGCACCTTGACCAAAAGGACACCATCCACATGCACATCATGCTGTCCTCCAATGGCCGTGACGAAAAGAAGCGTGTTCGCCTTTCTAAAAAGGACTTTTTGGAAATTGAGAAGAGCTTAGAGCGACAGCTCCAGAGAGAGTTTCCAGACCTCAAAGAGCCAACGCTTTTCAACAAGTCTAGAGAAGAGCGAGGGCGAGATTGGACGCAGAAAAATGAGAAGAGGAAGGAGCGGACACAAGAAAAGAGCAAGAAACAGAACCAAGAACGATCGAAAACAACGCACTCACAGGAGCGCACTTCACCGCCTCAAATGACCAAAGAAGAGCTGAGAGACCTTCTACAACAGATCTTTCTCAATGCCTCTAGTAAGGAAGAGGTGCGGATTGCTTGTAAGGTCTATGGAATCGAACTTGTCAGCAGAGGGCAGAATGTCACCGCCACAAAAGACAACCTCAAATGCCGACTCCGAACCCTTGGACTCCATGATTTGTATGCAGGAATTGGAAAGGATAAGGAGCAAAGTAAAACCCCAGAGAAGCCGTATTATAACCCAAAAGAGGACAGAGAACAAACACCACTCACTCCAGATGAGCGGGAAGAGCGAAGGAAAAAACGTAAAGCTGAAATGGATGAGATCTACCGCCAGAAGAAGGAACGAGGCGATAGAGGGCGTGAACGCACGAGGGAGCGGTGATTTTAGCTAACCCATGTATCAAGCTCGTCAATTTTTTGACATATTTTTTCAATAGAATTACCTCTATTATAGTTCCAACCTTGGTTGAATTGGCTTAAATCAGGGTCATGAGAATTCGAATCCTCGCTTCTTAATCCTACTTCAATAAGGATATCCATATGCGAAGTTGACTCCGGAATATTGAAAACTCCACCTGTTAAAAATAATGTAAACCACCATTCTGTAGACTCCTCTTTGAGCAATAATTTAAAGTAACCAAGTGCATTTTGAGGAGATATTTCTCTAGATTTTACCAGTTGATAAGTCGAAGAGTCACCGATTTTCAAACATGCCATTGCTATAGATCCTACAGCTAAACACCAGCTTAGTTTAGCTCTTGTATCTTCATTAACACCGAGAATGTGTCCTAATAGTCGAAAAACTTCCTGAATTTGTCGAGGTGTCAATTTAAGTCCAGATATGAGTTCAGAAATATTTTGAATTCTATAATAGCCCTCCAGATCCATGTAACACTCTCGCAATCCCTCACGAACAAGATAATATGAAGTATATTTATAAGATAAATTATTGTAACCTTTTTGAGAGATGGCTGGTAGACGTATTTCTCTGTGGACAAATTTCCGAAGATATTCGTTAAAATTTAGATTTTGACCAAATGCAGTTTTAGCAGAGTTCTCTAATTGTTTCTTGTCTGCAGAAAGAATAAAAATAGCACCTTTTATATCAAAAATATGCTTTATTGTTTCAAGGTAGGATATTGCATAATCTGGACGACAGCGATCTAGTT
>CAYUKP010000252.1:0-2831 GCA_964445335.1 uncultured Verrucomicrobiales bacterium | reverse complement strand
CAAACATTTACGAGCTCCCATTTCTCTCTAAAGTAATAGAAGATTCAAAAGAAAACACCTGGGTAAACCTAAATGCAGGATTCGATGAAACTAGCGTAACCATCGAAAACAAATTCCGGCTATCCAAGCTTCATATCCTCGATTTCTACGATCCTAATCTCCATACTGAAGCCTCCATCGCCAGAGCTAGAAAAATCTACCCTCCGCATCCCAATACTGTCACCACCCCTAGTCATACTCTCCCTATTGGAGATCATTCTGTAGACAAAGTTATCGCGTTCTTCTCACTTCACGAAATCCGAGATCATAAGGAACGCGTTGCCACTTTCAAAGAGATCCATAAAAAATTAACAGACCAAGGGGAACTCCATCTCACCGAACACCTCAGAGACATAGCTAACTTAACAGTGTATAATTTTGGAGCTTTTCATTTCCACACTAGAAACGAATGGCTAAAGACATTTTCAGCAAGTGGTTTTAAAATTAAGGAAGAACAAAAAACCACACCCTTCGTTACCACCTTCACACTTATTAAAGCATGATCCTTCTTATCCAAATCATGGGGTATGGTTTTATCTCTCTCGCCATTATTCATGCAACCTTTCCCAAAATCTTTAACTGGAAAAAAGAGCTAGCCAATCTCTCTCTCGTAAACCAGCAGTTGATGACAGTACATACCTTCTTCATCGCACTAATTATCTTTCTCATTGGTTTGCTCTGTATCACATCAGCACCTGAGCTCACCTCCACTAACTTAGGTAGAAGAATGTCTCTTGGTCTCGCAGTCTTTTGGGGCATACGCTTCCTTACCCAGCTCTTCTGGTACTCTCCAAAACTCTGGAAAGGGAAACTTATAGAAACTTCAGTCCATATCTTTTTCACTATCCTCTGGCTCTCTATCACTGTTATTTTTGGCATAGCTGCTTCATAGGCTAGTACCACTTAGCATTCCATATAAGACAAATGTTGTTTGGGATATTTAGAAATTTGACTTCGCACATTATCAAAAACTAATAGATTGCTCATTTTAAAGAAACCTTTATCTTACGTCTGATCTATTTATGAAACATTCTAGACGTAGTATTTTAAAACACAGTCTCACAGGTGGGGCTGCTACTCTTCTTAGTTCATTGCCTCAAGCACAGGCTCAGAATACGGTATCAGAGGCTGCTTCTGTTATGAGTAGAAAACGTCCCAAAGGAATTGTCTTTATGGTGTCTGATGGAATGAGCCAAGGGGTGCTGTCGATGACGGAGGCGTTTTCTCAACAGGTTAGGAACAAAGGGACGCGTTGGTGGAATTTGCTATCAGATGAACATGCGGTGCATGGGCTGATGGACACAGCATCTGAGAACTCTTTGGTGACAGATTCTGCAGCTGCCTCTTCTGCATGGAGCTCTGGTAAGCGTATTCCGAATGGGCAGATTAATATCGATGCGAATGGCAAAGAATTGGAGAGTATTGGCAAGACACTCAGTAAATCCTCTATTAAGCTAGGGCTTGTCTCTACAGCGAGTATTACGCATGCAACTCCAGCGGGGTTTGCGGCAGCGGTTGACCTACGAACAAAGGAGCATCTCATTGCTCCGCAGTACTTGGATGTAGTCGATGTGATTCTCGGTGGAGGTCGCAAATTTTTTGACCGTAAGAAACGTAAAGATAAGAAAGATATTTTTGCTCTATATGAGAAATCTGGTTATCAGGTGATGCAGTCTAGAGATGAATTGCTCAAAGCTTCCTCAAAAAAACTGTTAGGTACATTCTACGGTGGTCACATGCCCTTCTCTATTGACCACGAGCAGAGTAAAGCATTACAAAAACAAGTTCCTACCTTAGCTGAAATGACCGAGGTTGCGATGAAAAATTTCACAGCTAAAGATCAACCCTTCCTACTTCAGGTGGAAGGTGCTCGCATCGATCATGCCGCTCATAAAAATGACATTGGGAGCATCCTTAGAGAGCAATTAGCATTCGATGATGCTGTCGCAAAAGTCCTCACGATGACTGCTGGGCGTGACGATATTCTAGTTGTGATTACAAGTGATCATGGCAATTCAAACCCGGGGCTTAATGGCACTGGAGTACGCTATGCCCAAACAAATGAACACTACGCTCGTATTAGCAAGATAACAGGTTCTGTAGAACGTTTCTTAAGAGAAAAGAAGGCTGCATCTAAGAGTACAGAAACGATGATTCAGCAGGTGAAAAAATTCTATGGCTTCACCCCTTCCAAAAATCAAGCTGATGCGTTGATCCAATCTTTGAGAGGTGAAAATGTCCACGAATGGAGCCATCAACACTCAAATCCAGTTGGTCTGTTAGGACAGATCGTAGGCAACGAAACTGGCACCGGCTGGACAGGTGTCTGCCACACCTCTGATCCTACTCAAGTAACTGCCTATGGACCAGGTGCTGAGTCTTTCCATGGCTTGATCAGAAATGATTCAGTGAGAGAGAAAATACTTAATTTATTAATAGAATAATACTAGTCTTCGACAGCCTCTCATCTCCCCGAAAGGGTATGATCATAAATAAAAGGGCTTTTGTAAGACATGTAAGGCACTTTCTGAGTAAGACAATAATACTATATGTTTTTTTTACAGGTCTTGCTCAAGCAAAAGATAAGATAATATATACCTCTGAATTTGGGGATGTAGTATTTCCGATTCCCTACGTTCAAACCTCTTATGATTTTTCAGAAGGGTTGGCGGTGTTTTATAACAATGGCAAATATGGTTATATTGATGACAAAGGGAAAGTCGTTATAATGCCGAAATTCGATTATGCTTATCCTTTCTCGGAAGGATTTGCGTTAGTTAAAACAGATAAAG
>CAYUKP010000251.1:0-2840 GCA_964445335.1 uncultured Verrucomicrobiales bacterium | reverse complement strand
TCGCTGCACAGCATTATTAAGCCGTGTATCTAACATAAGCGTAAATATAAGCTAGGTCTTATCGAGCGTCAATGGGATATATCATTAGGATAGATGAGACGTGAATTGGATAGAGAAGTCTTTGGCTGAAGAGTTGTTTTAAACTGCTTAACTTTTTTGAAAATCCTTTGTTTACTTAGGACGTTATCCTTTCTAATACAAAAGGAGGTCAATAGCTTTCACTATATAATTTATAAAGCACCCCTTATTTAGTCCGCTAATCAAAGATAAAACCTAATGACATCACTCCTTCTTATTCTTCTCGTTATACTAGTTTTTAACTTTATGATTTTTATTCATGAGTTAGGGCATTTCTTAGCTGCTAAATTGCGTGTAATGTATGTTGACCGTTTTCAAATATGGTTTGGTAAGTCGTTTTTTAAGGTGACATATCGAGGGGTGCAATATGGTCTTGGAACGGTTCCATTAGGCGGATTTGTATCGATTCCAGATATGGCTCCAATGGATGCTATAGAGGGAGAAACACTCCAACCCTATACGAGAAAACCGGTTTCGCCTCTGGACAAAATTATTGTGGCGTTTGCGGGGCCGCTCTTTAGCTTTTTACTCGCTTTTGCATCTGCTCTTGTTGTTTGGAAGGTTGGTAAGATTGAATTGCCTATTACATCTACGGAAATAGGGTTTGTTACTCCTGGATCACCTGCGGAAAAAGCAGGTTTTCTCGCTGGGGATAATATTGTTTCGATCGAGGGGGATACTCCGCAGACATTTAATGGGTCTGTTAATGCTGTCACAACGATGATTGCGCTGAGTGAGGGAGAAGAGGTGGAGTTTACAGTCAAACGCCCTGGAGTAGAGGAGCTGATAGACTTAAGTTGTGGATATACCATCCCTGAAACAAAATGGTATGAAAGGAAGGCGATGAGACGGGTGGGGATCTGGCCTAAGCAAAAAGTCTTTATTGGGAGTGTTATGGAGAATAGCCCGGCTCAAGACGCCGGATTACAAGCAGAGGACCAAATCTTGAAAGTGAATGGTAAAACAGTACACAGCTTTGGAATAATTCAGGCAGAAACGAAAGACGCGAACAAACCTGTAGCCTATACGGTTGTGAGAAAGGGGGAGGAGTTTACCGCAAATATTCAGCCTGAATACCCTGACCAGCCGGTGGGTTTTGATCGCAAAATGATAGGCGTTACGTTTGGGGCGGATCCTGGAGTGGAGCTTGTTCTTGCACATCCCACACCAATAGAGCAAATCAAAGAGGCTTCCACAGTTATGTGGGTTTCTTTAACTAAGGTTATTAGCAAGGCTACGAGTTTAGATGTGCAGCATTTTTCAGGACCTATTGGTATCGGGAAAAGTATGTTTGATATGCTTTCAATCGAGGACGGATGGAAGCATCTCATTTGGTTTCTTGTGATTTTTAATATCAACTTAGCGATTTTTAATCTTCTCCCTATTCCCGTATTAGATGGAGGACATATTGTATTGGCAATGGTAGAGTGGGTGACAGGGAAGGAGCCTCACTTTAAGTTTTTGCAGATTATACAAACAGGAGTTTTTGCAGCGTTGTTTACTTTGTTTATATTCATTGGTATTAAGGATGTCGGGGATCTTCTTCGACCCAAAAGCAACAAAGCGGAAGTGAAGTTTCTTCCAAAACCAGCGCCTACAGATAATCTCTCTCAGTAAGACCTTATGCAGAAGCCCCTTGAATATGAAACGGAAGAGCAAGTTATGTTCTTTGATACAGATATTGGTGGAGTAGTTCACAATATCGCTTACCTCCGCATGATTGAAACGTGTCGGACACTTTTAGCAGAGCAATTAGGGTTTAACCTTAAGGGAATGACCGAGGAGAAGGTGTTTCCAGTGGTTGTAAGAACAGAGATTGATTACAAAAAGCCTGCAACCCTTGGCGATAAACTGGCCATTAGAGGGGTTGTTGACGAGGTGAGCAAAACGTCTTTTTGGTGTGAATTTACTGTCACGGATGTTCAAATGCCAGAGCGAATATTTATTAAGTGCCGCCAAAGGCTTGCCATTGTAAGGATGCCTGAAGGGCGCCCTATGCGTATACCTCCTCACATTTTTGAACGGTTTCAATAGAAAAAGCCCCTGAGAGATCAGAGGAGCTTGGGTAAAAAAAGAGTAGCGTGAGAAAACGCTACTCGTTGTAAAGCCTCTTCCTTAGGTTAGTGGCACAACGGGTGGCACAGGTCTAAGATTAAGTCTGGCATCACAGGCTTTTGGCTTGTGATTTCTTCGATTGGTTTAAGTCCCACTTCGCCAGTCTTAAAGGTTACGATCTGATTTGTATGACCTGATTTGAGGGACTCAATGGCACCTACAGCGAATTTGAAGGCCATCATACGATCATACACTGTTGGTGAACCTCCTCTCTGAATATGGCCTAAAACTGTTAGGCGAGCGTCCATTCCCAAACTGTCATTAATCCAACGAGTGAGGTGGTCTCCCATTCTTACACCTTCTGCGACAATTGCGATCATACTCTTACGCCCGTTTTCCATTTCATGTCGTAAGCGTGCCCCAATAGAGTCTAAATCATATTCGATCTCAGGAACGAGGCAGATTTCTGCGCCACAAGTCAGAGCGGTAGTCATAGCGAGGTAGCCACAGTGACGCCCCATTGTTTCAATCACAAAACCTCGATTGAAGGAGGTTGCGGTATCTCGGATTGAGTCAATAGCGGTTCTGATAATATTCTGACAGGTATCTACTCCTAGGCAATAATCTGTGCCAGGAATGTCATTATCAATAGTCGCGGGTATTCCAGCAAATGGCACTTTAAACTCGTTGTAGAAGCGATTGAGTGC
>CAYUKP010000250.1:0-2847 GCA_964445335.1 uncultured Verrucomicrobiales bacterium | reverse complement strand
GATATCGCACTAAGTCCTAAGAAGAGATCTGCCGCAAAGGTGTTGTCCTTGAGCGCAAAAACCCGGAGCGTAAAGAGAAGTAAGAGCGGGAGCTCTATCCCGTAGAAATAACGGAAGAGCAGAGATCCATTACGATGATTCTTGAACCCTATGATAACCGACCCCACAGGAATCAAGAAGAGACCCATGACTCCGAGGTAAATTCCACAGGGGATTTCACCTACGACTGCTCTCATCGTACCTGCGACAAGAAGGTGAGGCATCACCCCTAGAACCGCCAAACCACAGAACAGAAGATTCCATAACCAAAAGTGAGAATGGTTAAAAAAGCGGATGCCTTTATGGACGGTTTGGTGTTTACCGAGGTTTCTTAGCCCAGTAAGAAGGGAATAGGTTTTTTGGGGTGCAGACATAGAATGAATTCCTTGATTCTTTTCTATCTCAGCATCCCTTTATGTTGAGATGATGAAGGGAAGGTGAATTTTGTGTGAATTCATTCTTCGTAAGGCAGCGTAACTTTGAATATATGGCGAGGTTCAATCCAATGGTAGGTGATAGTGCCATGGTGTAGCTCAAGAGCCTCAACTACGAGGGCGAGTCCTACGCCACTACTCTTGGGTTGCCCTTGCTGAGGAAGAGCGTAAAAGCGTTCAAAGATGCGCTCTCTGGCATAGTCCGGTAGGGCTATTCCTTCGTTTGAGATGTCGATGGTGAGTGTTGCGTCTGAGGAGCTACAGGAAATGTTGATTGTGGTGTCTGCCTGAGCGTATTTTATCGCGTTTTCGATTAAGTTTTGGAAGACGGCTCTGAGGAGGAAGGCATCACCTGTGACGGTGCAGGGTGCTATTGTAGGAGAGAGTGTGGTCTGAAGTTGCTCCGCGAGAGGATGTAGTTCCTTACAGAGGGTTTGTATGAGCCCGTCGATCGCTACGGGTTCGATGCGCTCCAGTTCGCTAAGTTGCTCAATGCGAGACAACTGCAGGAGGCGTGAAATAATCCGATCGGATCGGTCTACTTGCTCCGTGATCGTATGCAAGAATTTTTGCTTTTGCGCGGGTGGCATGTCTTCATTGAGGATTTCCGCTGAAGCCTTGATTGCCGCAATCGGGCTCTTGAGTTCATGAGAGAGTGTTTGGACATAGTTTTTGGCATACTCTCGCCCCTCCAGAGTGCTTCTCATGGTCTTGAGGGCGTGTCCTAGCGTATTGATTTCACGACCAGACCCTAACTTTGGATAAGTCGGTCGCTTGCCATGAGTGATGGCCTGCGCATATTCGGTGAGGCGACCAATGGGACGATAAACCCAGAAAAAAACGGCTCCAACCAAAAGCGTAATGCCCATTCCAATCATGAGACAACTTTGCCAAATGTCTTGCTTGCGTGCGGAGATGAAGGGGAAGAGGTCTTGTTGCGCCTTATAGGTCGTCACGACTCCAATAATGGTCTCTCGATGTCTCACCGGAGCTGAGACGTAGAGAATGGAACTCAACTCATCGGACTCTCGACGCCGACTAGAGCGGGCACCATAGTTCCCTCGCAAGGTTAGATAGACGTCATTAAACTGCGAGTAGTTCTTTCCCTCATGAGTTCCGCTGAGGGAATCGAAAAGAACGATCCCCTGCGCATCTGTAATGTAGAATTGCAATCCGATCTCCCGCTTGGTCAGGCGATAAATCTGGATAGGGTAGTCGAGGCGAGAGTTGTCCATATAAGGGAACGTCGCACGGCAGAGGGAAGGGGTGAGTTGTTGGGGCGTTTCTAAAGTGTGTTCGAGAATCGCAGCCAGACGGTAACTCGTATCCACCATGATTTCCTCAGTAGCTTGTAGGCTCTGCGCCTCTACATCCTTGAGGAGGCTTCTGAAGAGGACGAGGAACCCACTGCCTACAAGTAGAGTGACAAGCAGGAGGGCGAGCTGTGTGACTCGGATCTTCATCTCAGGGTTGCTTAAACGAATACCCTAAGCCTCGTCGGGTTTCGATGAGTTCCGCCCCTTCTGGAGCAATGGCTTTGAGTTTGGCTCGTATCGACTTGACGTGTGCATCGATGACCCGGTCTAGAGAGGCTCCAGGATCATCGCTGATGTGTTCCAAGAGTTGATTGCGACTCAAGACACGACCAGTATTTTGGGATAAAGTAAGGAGGAGTTTGTATTCAGCCTTCGTGAGAGTAAGGGGGGTATTGAGGTAAGAAATTTGGCAGCTTGCGGTGTTGACGGAAAATGTACTGTCTGTTTCTTGCGCTGGAGCGTTCGTTGCAGACGAGACGCCACTTCTTCTGAGAATGGCCTTAATTCGCGCCAATAGCTCTCGTGGACTAAAGGGCTTGGTCATATAGTCGTCTGCGCCAATTTCTAGTCCAACTACACGATCAATTTCCTCACTGCGAGCGGTCAGAAAGAGAATGGGGAGATCGCTAAAGCTCCGCACCTCTTTGCAGAGCTCAAACCCCGACCCGTCAGGTAGCCCGACATCAAAGATCGCAAACTGATACGAGCCACTTCTCAGAGTTTCTAGAGCCTCCCGACAAGTTTGCATATGTGTTACCTGGTATCCGTCTGTTTCGAGACGGAATTGCACCGCATCCGCAATCGCTTGATCGTCTTCGAGGAGAAGGATGGAGATGTTATGCATCATAACTTTGCTTTAATAAGGCGTACCATGGCAACCGATGTGTGAGACGTCTAGCCTTAAAATGGCAAGTTCGCCTTGTAGCGTAAGATCCTAGGTGTCCTATTACATAGTCTAGAGTTTTTTAGGGTTGGGGTATTTTTGTGCTCCTCATGTACGTGTGGAGGTCGACAGAAATGGGGAGATGCGCTAAGGTGTCAATGTGACTATTACAGAT
>CAYUKP010000249.1:0-2856 GCA_964445335.1 uncultured Verrucomicrobiales bacterium | reverse complement strand
ATCCGATCACTGAAATATTGATTGCAGATATTGCATCGGACTTTGCTATCGTAAGGGCCAAGCTGGAAGATGGGCGTAAGATTAAGGCTTTTCCAGTGAGTAAGAGTGCTAAAGTGGGGAGCGAGGTATATCTAGTTTCTCACCCTAAATCTCAGATGTTTTATATGAGCAAAGGTCATGTCGCGAGTTATACCATGCGTCGTGGATATAAGAACGCCGGAGGGGGTAATATCATGTGGATGATGACGGAACTCGGGTATTGTCCTGGTTCTAGCGGGGGCGGAATTTTTGACCAGAATGGTCATGCTGTTGGAATGGTGAGCTTTATACGCCCCACATTTGATATTGTAGACCCTCAAGATAAGGAAAATAAAGACCGGTTTGCTCAGAAAGTCTTCGAATACACGGTGCCGGTCTGGAACATATTACGTAAAGTAGAGTTAGAAAAGTAGTATAGCTACAATAGCCCCGAGCGTAGTACTATTTACGGAACTTGAGCTCTTCGACCTTACGCCTTGGTAGTAAAAGACGCTTTTCATCTTTAGGCAAGTTAGGGAAGAGTGAACGAAGGTCAGCAATTGTTAGGCTGGAGCCATCGATAAAGCTCCATTGTTCATTTTGCTTTCCGCGAAGTGCCACTTGATAGCTCTCGATTCTGAGACGTTTGCTCTGGCCTGAATTCGGATCAATCACTCGATACAGGGCAGTTGTGGGCACAAAGACGAGGTATTCGCTGAAGCTGGGCGCTTGACGTGAGTTTTGGTAAAGCGTTGCATTCACCTCAAATGAGCTATTGGCTTTAGCGACTTGGTAGTCGATGATCGTAATACCCTTGGCTTTCATTTCTCTAGGGGCTCTTAGGAGCAATTGCTTGAGTTGCTCTTGTCCTCCAACTCGTTTTGCAGTTGAGTCCTTCCATCTAGGGTACATGGTCTGCAGGCTGAAGAGGTAGTTCTCTTTTAAGACTTCGGCGACCAGTACTTTAACGGCTTGCTGAGCCTCCTGTTCAACATGTGCTGGTACTGGCTGTCGCTGGATTACCTGAGCTGTCGCAGAAAGGGTAAGTATGAAAATCGAGGTAAGGAAAATGAAGGAGCTATACATGTGAATAATTAATATAAGAGAGCGAACCAAATTAATACAATGCTTTCTTACCTCTTTTGATATGCTATACCATTTAAAGAGGCCTGAACTCTGACCTTCTGCTCGGCCTTTTAATGAGGAGCTTGATCATGAGCTCATACATGGAAGTTTAGGGGCTGGATATTTTAAGCTGTAGGGTAGTGAAAAATCGATTTCCTATGGAGTCTGGAGGTCTTCAAGATAGAAAATCTTTGAGGGATTTGTACTCTTGATCATCTCTCATGTACTGTGCCTCATCTAGGTGAGAAAACACGTTGCATTTTTGTTATTATTTAAGTATTCCATACGATATGGGTAAGAAAAATGCACTAGGCAAGGGGTTAGGAGCCCTAATTGTGCCTCAGCCTAATCAACGAATTGAGACCGTTGATGGTGAGGTAGTGCACTATATCCAGCTCTCTAAGTTAGTGCCCAGTGCTCTCAACCCTCGAAAACACTTCAAAGAGGAAGAGATTGAGGAATTAGGTGCATCCATACGTGAGCATGGCATTATTCAGCCTCTCATTGTCAGGAAAAAGGATGATACATTCGAACTCATAGCTGGTGAGCGTAGATGGCGCGCTTCTCAGTATATAAAACTGGAATCAGTACCAGCCATTGTGAGAGAAGCGTCTGATCGTGATGTGATGGAGTTGGCTCTTATTGAGAACCTCCAGCGACAAGACCTCAACCCAATAGAAGAAGCCAATGGATATGCTCAACTCGCAAAGGAATACGAACTGACCCAAGAGCAAATTGCTAAAAGGGTCGGCCGTGCGCGAGCTAGTGTTGCGAACGCAATTCGCCTACTCGAGCTTGACCATCAGGTGAAATCATATCTAGAGAAAGGACAACTCTCAGTAGGTCACGCTAAAGCGATTTTATCGATTCGTGATGGGGCGCAGCAACAATTGATCGCTGATCAAATTATCAGAGATAAGTTGACCGTGCGTCAGGCGGAGGCATTAGCCAAAGAGTCTGGTATTCCTCTGAAATCTTCTAATAAACGCTCGGTGCGAACAGGGCTTTCGCCTGACATGCAGAAGATAGAAAACTCCCTGAGAGACCACTTTTCTTGCCCGACTAAAATTGTGGCAAAAGGGGAAAAGGGGAAAATCGAGTTGCAGTACAGTGACGCAGACGAACTTCAGCGGATTTTAGATTTGGTTGGTTTGGACCAGTCGCGCTTTTAGCTCGCCGGATTGTATACATACTGATTCTGCGCCTCTTCTCTATTTCTGAAGAAGGGTCAGTGTTGGAACAAGTATCTACACCTGTTTAATTGACTAGTAAGCTGCGTTAGGTATTTACTCTCGTGAGATAGAGTGTAACCGCTTTTATAGCTTGGTAAATTGAGCGCCCTTGGAGTCGTCTGTAGATCAAGACCCCTGCGATAGCTGTGAAGCATATATTGGCACCCCAGGCTGAGAGGAATGGGTTCATGTAGCCATTTTCGCCCATAGCAATAAAGATCTCATTACTAAAGAATAGCATGAGGCAAAGAATCAGAGCAGTTAAGACGCCTCCAAACGTGCCACGCCTTGAGAAGACAATTCCTAAGGGGGTAGACAAAAGAATGGCTACAAGGCAGGTGAATGGCTTAGCAAAACGCGTATGCCATTGCGTGAGGTAAGGGTGATTATCTATCCATGTACGCTCTTTATTGTATTCTAGCCAGTCTGCAATTGCGGGAATCCCCATCGCGTCCGCAGATAATCCTGTGGAGATGATTTG
>CAYUKP010000248.1:1377-2883 GCA_964445335.1 uncultured Verrucomicrobiales bacterium | reverse complement strand
GATAAAAAGCTCCGCGAGGTTCTTTTTAGCCTCATTATTCGACAGGCCAGACGCGTCTTCGAGAGCTTTATAGGGGATGGCCGTGTCGTGGGTTTAAATTAATTTACTAAAAAATTAGTAAAATGGTGTTTTGGTCACTTATTCAGGAAGCTCTATTTGACGAAAGCATGGAACTACAATGGGCTAGAGTTAGTGTGCACGCAGGTAGTTTGTGAACCTTGTAGGATGTGTGATGCAGGGGGGATCGAGTATCACTCTTGGAGGGGTAAGATATCAATAGGGGGGAGTAAAGTGCCACTGATGTTAGAAAAAGTCTTTTTTCTGTTAGGTGTGTAGGGTGAGTTGCGCATGGTGTATAGATATTGAATCAATTATGAAAAACGTATTAAACATCATGTTGCTCTCGAGCTTGGCATTGTCTGCTGAGAATTGGACGCTGGAGACTCAAGAGCAATGGGAAGAGGCCTTGATGGGCAAGGATGGTGTAGAGCTGAAGAATGGTAAGGTTGCCCCTCTAGGTGAGTCGGCCTCATTCACAACTGGAGTGAAGCGCTATTCGGAGAAGCGAAAGGCAGGGAACCTGACATTAACTCAGTCTCCTGAGTGGCTGAATTGGCAGGAGGTGCCAAATGTGGGGCCTGCTAATTTAGAGGATGCACCTGTATGCTTGAGCTTGGGGCCTGGTAATTATTGGATGTTTGGACGTTATAGTGCCCTTAAGGCAGGTAAGCGTGCGGTAGAAGCAGGTAAGGCGGCGACGTTAGAGGGATTTGATATCCCTCTCACAACAACGGTGGATCCGCACCAGTTTAATGCAGAGGCGGGGACTAAGCCATCGTTGGGAGGTTATCATGCGTGGCAGAGTAAGGATATGAAGAACTGGGTACACTTTGGCCCGATCACAGAGAGGTTCTCACGTTGGATGACGACTGCTGAGTATGTGGATGGTAAGGCATACTTCTACTTTGACTTCCCGAATGATCAGGATCCTCACCTCTACATCGATGAGGATCTCACAGATGGTAAGCCAGGTAAGAATATGGGAATGGTCTTTCATGATCCATCTCATGGGTCTGACTGTGGCGTGATCCGTACTCTGGATGGGCAGTTCCATATGATCTCTGAGGACTGGACTCCGATCAAGGCGTCGACACGTGCGTGGGACTCACCACTGGCGAGTCATGCCGTGAGTCCAGATGGTATCCAGCCGTTCCAGTTAAAGGAGCCAGCGGTTGACTACAGGACGACTCCGACGGGAGAGATTAAGACCTATACACACCCGCACTGGAAGGGGGAGGATCCGGCAAACTATAAGACGAATGTTGCGGAATATGAGGTACACTTACCTGCGCAAGATGCTTACGGAGACTGGGCTGCAGTCGCGATTGGAGAGCAGTACTACCTCTTCAGTGACTTTGATCCTGCGAATGCGCATGGAAGGCATAACATGAGTGTAGCATGGTTAACTTCATCGAGTATTGATGAGCCATTCGAGTACTGTGGTAA
>CAYUKP010000248.1:0-1277 GCA_964445335.1 uncultured Verrucomicrobiales bacterium | reverse complement strand
CCACCATCAGTCATAAAGACGATAATGTCGGGCGATGGTTGCATTTCGATCGCGCAGAGTAATGGGTATTCCCATCGAGTGCCCCAGAAGAGGGGGGTTTCTTTGACGTGTCGCTGTGATTTGCGAATATTCTTAGGGGTAGCGGTGAGCCAGTCAAAGGTTTGGCGGGCGCCGTCGGGTTCCCAATTCTGGATCCCAGTTTCCTTACTCCAGTGATATCGCTTCTTATCATTCTTAGCGACTACATATCCAGACTGGCCGATGGACCCGTCCATCTCGATGTGAACCTTGTCACCAGCTTGCCAGACGGGGCCACTCCAGAAGAGGAGGCTGTATTGAGCGGTGTTACTCAGTTTCCCTATCGAGTCGCTGAGTTCGCTTCTCATGAGTTCCTCTCGCTGACCTCGCATCGAGAATGAGTAGTCAATGACGTAGCATATACGTGTTCCAGTAACGGAAGCACCGAAGAAGCTCGTTTGCGATTCTGAGAGTTCTGGCACTTCCTCGAAGGCAAAGCCGTCCCCAAAGTCGTCTTCATTAGCGCCAAAGTCCGATGACTCGAAGCTGAGGTCTTCTGTCGGGGTGGGAATCGCGATCGTATCAACAGACATGCTGGCAAGAACATCCGCTGCTGTAGCATTTGAGGTCGGGGTCGACACACTCCGCTGAATGGGGTTTATCGTAGGGGAGTTATCATCCTCAGGTTCATCGACCTCACTGGCCTGATAGGAGATCAGAACTTCAGGTTCCTGGGAGGGCGTTAGGATACTGAGCATCGCGAGTAAGCCACCGATGAGAGCGATGACACTGAAGGACGCGATGAAGCTTGTAATAATCGCTTGTTTGTTTTGGGTGGCGAGCTTGCGCTGAGCGGTGGGAGATAATTCTACGTGTTGAGGCATGATAGGGGGAGACGACCTATCATATGTGCTCTGTTGGGGTATTATTGATTATAATTTACGACACTTCTACTTACTGTTTGATAGGGAAGTGTGGGATGTCAGTAGTGCATACTTTGATCTTTCGCTCGTCTAGTGACTTGAGATCAGCCTCTGATAGGGGACTTGTACAGAACGGGATAGGTAGGAATTCTCCACCAGCAGCCAGCGATGGGTTTTCGACCCCTTCTTCTTCAATGAAGAGTCCGCCCGTGAGTCCTCCACCAGGAACTTCTCCCACGATAACAGTAAGGCTATCTCCTCTTTTGAGCTTGATGAATTTACCGGCCTTGAATGGAGGGCCAAAGCTCTTTGGTAGATCGTTACGAGTATCCATAC
>CAYUKP010000247.1:0-2894 GCA_964445335.1 uncultured Verrucomicrobiales bacterium | reverse complement strand
ACTTATCACCAAGCTGGAAGACGCCTTCCAATCTGGTGCCTGGCGAGACATCGCACGGAGCGGATGGGAGAAAGTCCACTCTGATCACAGCTGCGCCAAGGTTACTGAACAAATGCTTTCAATCTTCTCATGAAATATTCACTTCCGAACGATCTCTTATTTTATTGTATTAATCTTCCTCGGGATCGTGAAAGAAAATCTAGAATAGAACAACAAGCCCAAGAATTAGGCCTCGACATTACATTCATAAAAGCCGTCGATGGTCGCACAGATCAGACAAAAGACTTTGATTACACTCTACAAAAAGGCATTCTAGATTGGCATGGATTCAGTCTCTCACCTCCTCAAATTGGATGTATCCTAAGCCATCGTAAATGCTTAGAAGCATTCCTCAAATCCAAAGCTTCGTATGTCGTAATATTGGAAGATGACGCCAAGTTCCAAAAAGATAGCTTAGAGCAAATCCCCACACTTCTTTCTTTAAAGTCTTGGGATCTTATAAAGCTAGAAACTAGACATAAAAAACTTAGAGGATTACCTCTCAAGACTCTCTCTGGTGGCCAGATTCTCCACGCTTCGACAAAAGGTGACATAGGTACGACCTGCCTTCTCTACACAAAAAAAGGCGCCCTCAAAATGCTCAAAACACTTGATAAGCTTACGCTACCTATAGATGTTCACATCGCTCATTACGCTTGTAAAAACCTAACTGTCTTAGATATACACCCCCCTCTTGTCATTTCAGACGATCAGGGAATTTCTAGTATTCGACAGCCCAATGTTTCGCCACCTAAATACCGCCAGAAAAGCTTCAAAAAAGCTCTTGGCCAAGGGTTGTGGAGCCTCTTTAGAACCTTTAAAGCTCTCTTAAGCACGCTTAAATTTCATCTCTATAATTTACTTCCATGAACTTCAATTGGTCAAACCTCGTTAATCACCTCAAGTCGATCTCCCCATTCCTTTTTTATCGTAATTCGGGCAATGCAGGAGATATGCTCATCCAGTTTGCAACAGAGAAATTCTTCCAAACCCACAATATTAGCTATGTGGAATACAGCAATGAAGCTTACAAAACGAACAAAAACATCGTATACTCTGGCGGGGGCACCTTCGTTGAATACTATGAGCATTGTGCTCAAGTGATAGCACAACACCAAGACTCTTGTAAAACCTTTACCCTGCTTCCCCATACCATCACAGGGCATACAGAGCTTCTCAATAGTCTCGACAATAGATTCCACCTCTTTGCTCGGGAATTAAAAAGTCTCGACTATCTCTCTACAGCTTCTCCGAATTCTCAACACTACCTCTCTCAAGATTTAGCCTTCTTTCTAAAAAGCGATGACTTATTGGGATTGAAGCCTCCTCCTGTCTTTCCTCATTTAGACCCGAAGCTACAAATAAAATGGTTAAAGGCCCTCTCTGTGCTTCGCAAAATTGACGGATCTACTCCTTCAAGTTTTTACCGTGTAGACTGCGAATCATCTCAAAACATTAGGCTACCTGAGGAGAATGTCGATATCTCACGCCTTTTCGAATTTCGTCACAAAACGCCAGCCCAACGCTCAGCTATCACCTCCGCCTTTGTCAGAGCGGTAGTACAAAGCTCAGATATCTACACCGATAGGCTTCATGTCAGTATCTGTGGTGCTATTCTAGGAAAGAATGTCACCCTAAGTGCTGGAGCCTATTACAAAAATCATGAAATCTTTAAACACAGCCTGAAACATTTCGATTGCGTAACTTTCAAGGCCTAATTCTATTGATTCTCAGGCTTTGCAAACTTAGCCTTTTTTACTGCTTTTCTTACCCACCTCCCATATAGGTTGGGAACCCTCACATTGCAAAGAGTATAGGAAGATAAGGTTTTCGCCTTATGTTGAGGAAGATTGTATTTTTTCAACATAAGATCTCTTTCCTCCCAAGGATCTTGTTTCATTTCAGCATACATCCCTTTAGTTTCAAGCCCTAAACTCTTACGTGGAGGCGCATTAAATGTTCGAATATGAGTTGCGGTAATTCGGTCAAGCATTCCTAGCCTCAACCCTTTTTCCTTCCAGTCTCGATACCAAAGGTTTTCAAGCCACCAACCAGCTTCCGCATCTTTAAAGTATCCTAAATAGTCATAGACATGTTGACTTTTAAAAAACGGCATCATCACTTCTACAAAGCTTGTCCTACGATATTTGAGTAAAAGTGTATGAACTGTAATATTAAGATCCATAAAGCTGTTACTCGTAAGAGTTGGCTGTCCAATGTCTAAGTCCAACTGACTTGCCATCTCAAACATCATATTCAGATGGTCTGCACGTATATGCAAATCATCATCAGGCATAAAGACATAGTCATAGGCTTTAATTTGCTCACCTAAACTCTCCACAGCTTCCGCAATAAGTTTCCACTTAGGCCCTTTACTATGTAAATAATATTCTTGCTCTCCCCCTTTCAACTTAGCGTCACTTGTATAATCAATAATAAAAATATCATATGATCTTTGATTATATTTTAGCCAATGAAAGTGTAGACTCTTATCATTTGCTGGTATTACAATAAGATTCTTTTTTTTCATTTATTTTTTATAATTTCACAACAATATCGAATCATATTTTTAAATAGACAAAATATTTAAAAACGACGCAATTCTACATCATCTAAATACTTACTCCAGCTTTCTGCTTTCATCCAATGCTCTTTCCAACTAGTCCAAAAATCACGCCGTTCAGAAAAATTTTTCGTTATTTGCCACAAATTTTCATTAAAGCTTTGAAATAATTCTTCCTCTATTTGATTTGAGTAAAATCTAACATCATTTTCATTAATCTTACTTTTAATTTTAATTATCGATGGAAAGCCTAGCCCTTTAGAAGAATAGTCATAATTATGACACTCTAAAG
>CAYUKP010000246.1:0-2910 GCA_964445335.1 uncultured Verrucomicrobiales bacterium | reverse complement strand
GCTCTTAGTGGCGGGAGGAACCATAAATTGGCCAGAAGTTTGGACTGATCCTGTGTATACGATGACAGGTATTATTGCTCAATCTACAGGGGAAGCTGCTCCTGGGAGTATTCAATACAGAGCGTTATTTTTAGTAGGTCTTGTCTTATTCTTTATCTCATTAACCTTAAACTTTATCGCACAGAACGTTATCAAAAAGTTTGGTAGCAAAGCGTAAACTTTTCATTATTTCATTATGCCAACCTCTCAACCATTATTTGCTAAACAATACGGGGCGCACTATAAGAAAGAGCAGTTGTTTAAGTTTTTGCTTAAGCTGGCTACTTATTCGATTCTTCTCTTTACCCTATTTATCTTTTGGGAAATGTTTTCCAAGGGCGCGCCTGTTTTAAAGCAGCATGGCGTGGAATTCCTGAAGCGTAAGCCAGAAACCCTAGAGGTGATTATCTTTGATGCAGGTGATAAGCTAGAGATTCCTAAGGAAAGCTATGACACAATGATCACCTACAATCCTGATGTCATGGGCATAGAGAAGGGTCAGTCTTTCAAGAAGAGCTTTGACGAAGTTTCGTTTAAAATTCAACCAGAGAGTCGAATTAGTGATGGGTACCTCTACAACATTGAAAAGCGTAACAACTTTAAAGGTGAATATTTGGCGAGAGAAACCTCTAAGACAATTGGGTTTAGCTTAAGCCAAGAAGCACGTCTTCTCATGCCAGAAACTTTGTATGATGAGGTGGTTGCAGCTGTTCCTGCATTTGCTAGTTTGTCACGTGAACAGAAAGAGTTGAAGGAGTCGTCCTATGAGGTGATCTTCGCTAAGAAAAAGTGTGAAATGCAGGCTAAAACGCTGGTCAAGCTCGCGAAGTCGCCCTTGATCTACAAGCTCTATGGAAATCTAAAGGATACCGCTGATGATAAGCCTGATGAATTATTGAAGATGTTTATTCCTAGGGCGCAGATTGTGACCCTCACTCCAGTGCAATACAATGCCCTGAAGTCCGATACAGGGACGGCAGAGGTGATTTCAGAGAAGGAGTTGGTGCAGGAGTATACGAAGAGTCTTGTGATCTGGCCTGCTGGACAGCACACCTTGCCATATTCTCTCTTCCTTAAGCTCATCAAGGAGTGTCCAAGCTTTGCACCAGTCCACCTGCACAACCTCGAAAGGGGCGTGATCGCGCTGAAGCTAGCAGAAGAAACCGCGCCTCTGGTCTTGCCTAAGGCTGAGTTTGACCAAATGAAGGCTGATAATCCTCATCTTATCCTGAGTGACATTAAGCCACAGATACAAGAGAAGGATTTCGTTAGGTTTAACCTTCCAATGGCTTCCGAAGTAAAGCTCCCAACCACTGATATGTCTGCCTTACGTCAGGCAAATAAAGGCGCGGTCAATGAGAATGATCAAAAGCGCTTAAAGGTGTTATCAGAGCACGTATACCCGTATTCTGGGGGAGGTGTTTCAGGTCCGATTGTAGGGACTATTCTCTTAGTGGCTACTTGTATGACGATTGCTCTACTCATTGGCATATCAGCTGCCATTTACCTTGGGGAATATTCGAAGAAAGGCCCTTTGATCAAAGTGATTCGTCTGTCTATGATGAATCTTGCAGGTGTTCCTTCCATTGTTTTTGGAATTTTTGGATTAGGATTGTTTGTGTCGATTGCTCCGAAAGTTACCAATACTCCGTCGATAGATGACAAGCTTAAGGTGCCTGTCATGCCCTCTCTTTCCGAACCTGCGTTGCGCACTCAAGAGAGAAATCGTATCTGCCTCCTAGATGGTTCAAAGGATAAAGTACACGCTCTGCGAGCGGCACAGCAGCAAGGATATGAGAAGTATTACAATGGGTGGTATTACCTGTCCTTCCAAGGGTGGGGGAATTCCATTATAGCTGGTGCATTTACCTTAGCTCTTATGGTCTTACCGATCATTATTACTTCGTCAGAAGAATCTTTACGAGCGGTTCCGATGGGGTTTCGAGAGGCATCTTTGGCGCTTGGAGCGACGAAGTGGCAGGCCATTAAGACAGCAGTGTTGCCTTATGCAACACCAGGCATGTTAACAGCCTCTGTTTTAGGCGTTACGAGGGTCGCGGGTGAAACAGCTCCGATCATGTTTACGGCAGCCGTAGCTGCCAAGTCTGACCTTCCGTTTATTGGGTTACACGGCGAAGGTTTAGGCAAGTTCTTGGACTTCATTGCCCAATCCGTGCAGGCGATGCCTTATCACATTTATACTATTTCAGGAAAACTTCCTCCATCACCTCACATCAAACCGATGCAATATGGATCTGTCTTAGTTTTCATGATTATTGTAATGACCTTTGCAGCACTTTCCGTTTGGCTACGCATCAGAATGCGTAAGAAATATAAATGGTAATCTCACGGGTTTCTTAACAGACACAACTTTGAACTAATGGATAATACTTCTGATATCTCGGATCTTTCTAACCCTATTATCAAGATAGACGACCTTTCGTTTTCCTATAATAAGGGCAAAACAAATACCCTAAAGAACATCTCATTGGCATGTCCTGAGAATAAGGTGACGGCATTTATTGGGCCGTCAGGGTGTGGTAAATCGACCGTTCTGCGTTGTCTCAATCGCATGAACGATCTAGTGGAGACCTCATGCGTGACCAGCGGGTCTATCGAGATTATGGGGCAAGACATTTACTCCAAAGAAGTCGATCCAATCGAGTTGCGTAAGTCTGTCGGGATGGTCTTCCAGAAGTATAATCCCTTTCCTAAGAGCATCTTTGATAATGTAGCGTATGGACCACGCATTCAAGGGGAGAAAAATAAAGGGAAAATTCGAGACTTGGTGGAGCAATCTCTAAGAGGTGCAGCCTTATGGGATGAGGTGAAAGACCGCCTCAACGATTCAGCTCTTGGATTATCAGGAGG
>CAYUKP010000245.1:0-2930 GCA_964445335.1 uncultured Verrucomicrobiales bacterium | reverse complement strand
CTAATAGTTACACGATGAGTTTTCTAAACTCGAAGCATCCACCTTTAAAAAAGGTGACTTCCCTGTGGTTGATATCCTACATCAAATCTCAATTTTGGAAAGATCATATGAGCCCTTGTGGACTTCTAAGGTCTGAAGCCATGTCTCCTTCCGAAACCAATTGCGTTGGCGCTTTGCGTATTGTCGGGTAGAAATCACGAGACGTTCACGGCACTCTTCTAACGTCCACTCACCCGCCAAATACTTCTGAATCTC
Source organism: uncultured Verrucomicrobiales bacterium (assembly GCA_964445335.1). Taxonomy (GTDB): domain Bacteria; phylum Verrucomicrobiota; class Verrucomicrobiia; order Verrucomicrobiales; family Akkermansiaceae; genus WTJZ01. The sequence goes on along the minus strand of CAYUKP010000245.1, from coordinate 2,675 downwards.
TTGCACTCCGATGGCTTTACGAGCCGTAGGCATCATATCGTCGGCAGGTAGAGACTCAACCTCCTCAATTGCGCCCGTTGATAACATCTCATCGGCACGTTTTTCAATAGAACTCAAGGTCTCCTCCTTCGAACGTGATACCAATAATCCTCGCGGCGGAGGTGTAGGTAGGGTCTCCCAGTCTGCTTTCAGCTCAGATGCCTTCTGACCTGTCATAAGACAGATTTCTAGGGCACGAATAACATAACGCTTATTCTCAGGGGGGAAGGTCTGCAAAACCTCTGGATCTCGCTCGGTTAGTTCCGCTAAGAGGTCTTCTAAAGGGCGCTCTTCTAGTGACTCTCTCACCTTTGGGTCAGATGCAGGAATGGGAGACGGCCCATGTGTAAGAAACTTTAAATACATCCCGCTACCTCCCGTCACGAGAGGAACCTTTCCACGCGCTTGTATCTCAGAAATCAAGGGCAACGCCATCTCGCGATAGAGATTTGCATTAAGTGAGGTTTCTAGCCCTAAGCTGCTGTAAAGGTGATGCGGGCATCTCGCACGTTCCTCTTCTGATGGGCAAGCTGACAGAATCTCAAGTCCTTGGTAAATCTGATAGGCATCCGCATTTACCACCTCGCCACCTACCCTCTCCGCTAACTCTAAGGCAATCGCTGATTTACCGGAAGCCGTGCTCCCACAGATAAAAAATGGAGAATAGTTCGGAGACATATCAGACGGCTATGCCTTTTTTTACGAGTCTTTTCAAGCATCACTAGATGTGAGAAGCCAAAAAAAGGGAGCAACGTCTGTTGCCCCCTTTTCCTTAGAAAGGATCGTAAACTGAAAGAGTGTCTTACTCAGCAGCAGCTACTTCAGCCTCTTTGTCAGCGAAGTCAACCCACTCAATGATTGCCATTGGAGCCGCGTCACTCGCTCTCAAGCCAAGCTTAACGATACGGCAGTATCCGCCTTGACGTTGCTTACATGCTGGAGCGATTTCTTCGAAGAGTCCTTTCACACCTTTATCGCTACGAAGGTAGCTTTTAGCCAAACGGCGAGCGTGAACGGTGTCTTTCTTACCGATTGTTACAAGCTTCTCCGCAAATGGGCGAAGAGCCTTAGCCTTAGCGAGAGTCGTACGAATACGCTTGTGTTCAATGAGGGAGCATACTTGGTTTGCCATCATTGACTTACGGTGAGGAACGCTACGCTTAAGCTTCAGAGTCTTATGTCTTTTTCTCATACTATTGGAGTTATGTTAGAATTATCTTTATTCGTCAATGTTTTGCGCAATAAGATCTGCAAGACCTACAGGCATATCATCATCTACTCCTAAACGTGGAGCAGTAAGTTTCGGAAGTGGTCCGGTGAGGAGAGATTGATCGAAGTTCATCCCGAGGCCAAGACCAAGGTCAACGAGCTTGTCCTTAATCTCATTAAGAGACTTCTTACCAAAGTTACGGTACTTAAGCATTTCTCCCTCAGACTTCATCGCGAGTTGACCTACAGAAGTAATGTTTGCATTGTTGAGGCAGTTCGCTGCACGGACAGAAAGCTCGATTTCATTGACACTCATGTTGAGGAGCTTCTTAAGAGCAGCATTCTCTTCAGATTGCTCAGAAGGTGCATCCTCAAAGTCTACAAGGCTATCATCGTAGTTTACAAAGACATCTAAGTGGTGTCTAAGAATAGCAGATGCTTGTAAGAGAGCTTCAGAAGGTTCGATACGGCCATCTGTTGAGATTTCTAGAACAAGCTTATCATAATCGGTCATTTGTCCGACACGGGTGTTTTCCACCGCATATTTTACACGGGTGACAGGCGAGAAGATCGAATCAATTGCGATAACTCCGATCGGAGTATCTTTCTTCTTGTTTTCGTCCGCAATACGGAATCCTCTCCCAACTTCTACTTGGAATTCACAATCAAACTTCGTCTTACGGTCGATTGTGCAAATGTGTTGGTCAGGGTTTACAACTTCATATCCTGTGTCTTCCTGAATGTCCCCAGCAGTTACAGGGCCTTCCTTATCTACAAGAATGGAAAGGATGCGAGGCTCTTTGGTGTGGTGCTTAAACTTTACTTGCTTCAGGTTGAGAACAATATCAGTCATGTCCTCAATAACTCCAGGGAGAGAAGTAAACTCATGCTGAGCTCCAGCAATCTTGACAGAAGTAATAGCAGCCCCCTCAAGAGATGAGAGTAAGACTCTACGGAGAGAGTTTCCGATTGTGTGTCCAAACCCACTTTCAAACGGGTCAGCAATGAAGCGAGCGAAGGTATCGGTAGCGGTTTCTTCAAATTTGACTAATCTATTTGGAAGCTCGAAGCGGTCTAACTGAACGCTGTTCTTCGTGTCCTTTTCTTCTACAGTATCTTCTGACATGATGTTGATTAAATGGCCGGGTTTCCCTTTATCTCGCATAATTTCTCCCAATGATTTAGGACAAACGATAAGGACCAACGGCTAATATTACTCGTTTGCGATTCGTCAGGTCTGCACGTATCAATATCAAAATCAATAAAAAAAGTTATGAATCTCTTTATTATTTAACAATATACGGTATGAGAATTGCGTTAATAACGGTATGAAAGCAGCCACTTCACCTCGTATCCCTCGGAGAACCCACGCCCTAAGGTCTGCTATGCTGGCCATGTCTTGCTATTTTACGGCGATATTGCTCACA
>CAYUKP010000244.1:0-2937 GCA_964445335.1 uncultured Verrucomicrobiales bacterium | reverse complement strand
GTCTTAGGAGACCATCCTGTTAAACTTTTCATTTTAGTAATGTCTAAAATCGAGGTCTCAACATCGCTTTTTCTCTCGGGTAAATAATTTTTTTCGACTTGAATGTCTAATATTTCTTCAAAGATCTTAACAATCTCAATGATAGAGTATCCGCGGCCTGAAGCGATGTTTACGATTTGCTTATTTAAGGCGTCGTTTTCGCCACACAATAGTAATGCGGTAATGACGTCATCAATGTAAATGTAATCACGCACCATTGTTCCTTTGCCAATAATGTGAATGGGGGCTTGATGGCTAATCTTCTCCGTTAGCATGGCAATCAATCCTTGTCCTCTCTGGAGTTTTTGGGAGGTGCCGTATGGGTTAGAAATTCTAGCAATTGTGTAGTTAATATTATGTATTTTTCCGAAAAGTTTTAAGTAATTTTCGGCCGTCAGTTTGCTCATACCGTAGAACGAAATTGGATCTGTAGAGGAGGTTTCTAATGTAGGGATTTCTACATTATTTCCATAGACCGTTCCTCCAGAAGACGTATAAACGACTTTGGAGATCTTATCCTTTTGGCTGACCCATTCTAAGAAGGAGATAAACAGAGTGAGGTTGTTCTCAATATCTTGGTGTGGAGCTTGATGAGACTTAGCTGGAGACGTTGTATTGATGAGATAGTATACGATGCACCTTTCAGCACTTCTTATATGATGATCTAAGAAACCAAAGGAAGAGACCCTTTTGTTTATTGCTAGGATCTTACCTGTGCTTTCTAAGACCGTGTTGCTCCCTGTAATAGCTAAGACATGAGCATTGGTTTTAGAGAGAGCAGAGGTTAAAGCTGCCCCAATAAAGCCACCAGCACCTATGATGATATTGAGCGTATCAATTGTTTTTGAATTTTTCATAGATTGCATTGTATTGTAGACATATCCAACGAGTTTCTGGGTATCGCGAGATTCTTTTTAAAACGCGTATAACATTCTTTTTCAAGCGTTGAGTGTATGGCCTTTGGGGCTGAAGAGTTCGAAAGAACTTTTTATCGACAAATCTCATATAAACCTGCCTAACTCAAAATGATGAGAACTGTAGAAAAGCGATTTTTGAGTAATACTGCTTATAATACCTTAGCTACTCTCATTACTCAACTATTGGGGATCTTTATTATCCCTTTATTTCTCAAGAAAATTGGGGCGGAACTGTATAGTATTTATATTTTAACAGGTCTCGTATCAGGATATATGGCTCTTTTTGATTTGGGCATTTCTGAGGGGCTTTGTAAGACAATTGGAGAATATAACACAAAAAAACAGTTTCAAAAGTTATCGGAACTCGTTTCAACTGGGGGCAAAATCTTAGGTCTGATTGGAGTAGTAGTTGCTTTAATTATTTATGGAATGACCGATCGTATTTTGGTCTTTATAAGTATTCCTGAGCACCTTGAAGAGATAGCACGTCAAATACTCCACCTTACGGCGTTGTTTGCTTTGATTCAATGGCCTGTGAAAATTGGTCGCATCGTTCTTCGTGGCACACTTCATATCAGGGAAATAAGTATTGTCTCCTGCGTGACCACCTTATTGATTGCAGTATCTTTACTCTTATCGGTTTTAAATTCTTTCGATATTGTTCTCATTAGGAGTATAACCTTATTCTTACCGGTTTGCGCAGATTGCATCTTAGTTTATTTCGCCATTAAAAGAGTCCCCTGGACTCACTTTGACCTTTGGAAATTTCAACCCTCTTTACTCAAAGGTTCCCGTAAGTTTTCCCTTGGAATACTCTATTCCCAATTAATGTCGATTCTAGCGATTCAAATTGACCAACTGATTATTTCGAAGCTCATTGGAGTGGTCTATGTGTCACAGTACGAAATTACGGCGAAACCTTTTCGTTCGATCGTAGCGCTCCAAGGAGGAATTATGGGGGTTATTATGCCCACTCTGTATAACATGGATTGTGCTTCAGATAAGAGTCAGATACAGAAAATTCTAAACGATGGGATCAAATATCGTGCGCTGATTTTTATTCCCATATGTTATACTGTTATCGCGCTAATGAAGCCTTTTATTAATCTTTGGATGGGTGAAGATTATCTTCACTGCGCTTTGTGGGCACAACTCTTTGTTGCTCTTTTGGTTTTATCTATTTTTGGGGTGACGATGTCTGTCGCTACCGTGATGGGTCACCTTTTCTTAGTGAATCTTGTCTACACTTTGAGAATTGCGCTGAATATTGCTCTAAGTATTACGCTGGTTCCCAAGTATGGATATGGGGGGGTTATCTTGGGGACTTTAGGCAGCAACCTCCTTACAGGAGACCTGTTTGTGATGCCTTACATCGTAAAACGTTGTGGATTACAATGGAAACAGGCCATGAAATGCGGATTACAAACCATTGTGTTTTTATCGCCTGTTCCCTTTCTCATCCTTTATCTCACCACCCTTGGTGAAGTGAATACATTCATCCAATTAATAAGCTTAAGTCTACTAAGTCTGGCACTCTGTTGGGGGATCTCATATTTCGCTTTACTCTCCAATAGCAATCGACTGTATCTTAAACAAATGGTCACTAAGGTACTCAAAAAAGTAAAAAAATAATCCAACAACCTTTTCTACCCGCTCCTATGCGAAAAGTCTTCTACACTCATTCCAAAATTACAGATCTTTTAACAGAGAAACTTTTAGAAGACACGGAGATGAATTCTGCTACTGTTATTCTCGCTCGGGGGAGTGTTATTGAGAACAAGAGTAACGCTTCTATACATGACAGCTCTGAGCTAAAAAAGAGCCTGAGAGACTGGCATAAACAGAGCGTGCTACGCATTAGAAAAGTCATAGCGCAAGAACTCTTGAAGATTACACAAGGAGAAGAGTTTATTCTGTATACTCCTACGCTAGGCATCCCTCTGATAAGAGCCTTGCAAAGTTCTCCTTTATGTAAGGGATA
>CAYUKP010000243.1:0-2958 GCA_964445335.1 uncultured Verrucomicrobiales bacterium | reverse complement strand
GATTTACCTTTCGCAAGTAGCAATGATGAGCACCCAGAAATTCCAGGTAATGATGGTGTTCAGTTTGATACTCTCGTTTAGCGACGTGTATCATCCTATAGAAGTAGGCAGGTGTCTTGTGGAGGACATCACTCTCATAGAATAGGGCATAGACGAGGCAGCCACCGAAAGCCCGATAATAGCCCCGTCTCTCATATCTGGTTGATTTATTGTACCCTGTACCCGAGTTGTACACGGTGTATGGTACCAGTAGTACTAAAGTAATAATATTCAAGAAGGTAGTTCATACCCTCCACTCAAGGAGAATGTAATGCCGGGAAGGAAGTGATGCTGCCAGTAGTTCCAAGGGAAAGAATCGCGGACGACCAGAAGAAAACGCCAGATGTTATATTGTCATTTCGTTTGAGGGAGACGGGTCGTGTCCAACACTCTATTCTACCTCTAACTCTAGAGGTTGATATCTAGACCCAAAAAACATCAACGTTTACGAAGTCTTCGAGCTCCGAAAAATGTCGCTTATATAACTTTTATAGGTGATGTAGAGGCCTTCCCCGTCAAAGAAGACCAAGGTATGCTATTCGAAGGGCCTCTCAGGACTCGAGACTCCGATTGCTTAGGATTCGCCGATTACGCGGAGGTTTTGGCGAGTCGCCTGCAAGACCCGGCAGCATGGCCAGTTGGCCTCGGGATATTTGCCCAGTGGGGGGCTGGAAAGGTAGGGTGGGAGGAAAACCTAGAGCTTGGATTTGTGACCTCCATCCTTCATTATATTGGACAACAGACAACGTAAGATGAAATTATTGGCTTGTGTGGTTACTTTGGCCCAGTAGAAACATGCACAGAATATTCCTTTCCAGATCATAACAATCTGTACTCAAGTCGAAGTATTCACAGCCTCCCTCCGTTATTCCGGAATCAGGAATAGATTATATGTTCCTCTTCATCGTTGATCTTTCCCCGCCGTAACATGTACGAACCCTTGAACATCCTCATTCTTGTATCTCAGTCGTCTCTCTGTGAAATGATAATCCAAGAGCTACCGAAGGCGAAGCAGGAAAAGACAGCGCAAGAGTCATGGTTCATACGATGGCTCTGGAGAACCACGGGAGGCGCAGCTTTGTACGCACTTGCAGCATGCCTTGTCAGCGCGGTCTCTGAAAGGTGTTGCCTCCTTACCAGCTCCACCCAAACTAATCATACAAATGGTGGCGAAGGAAAATGTGGTCCTGGATTACTGGTGTTTGGTAGATGCTGTGGTTCATCTGAGAGCGACATGAGTGTTGACAACGCGGAAAGGGGAGCTGGGACATCGGGTTCTTCTAATTCTACGTCTCCTGCTGTTAAAACCATCGTCGCAAGTTTTAACGCATGGCTCTTCGCAGACTCCAAGGTTCTGTGGGCAGTCCTTGTCAGCAAAATATTTGAGGAGGTGAGAACATCCAAAATGACATTGAGCCAATATGATTCCCCGCTAAATCTCTACTGTATGTACTGATACTCCTCGATAAAGAAATTGTCAAAGGCTTTATATATCAGAAGGTCTCCTTGTCGTGGGTATTCACCTGTCCACGTCCGAATGTTGGTGCGTATTGCGATCTAAAGTGCTACACAATTCCTGCCACGAACGAATCTCTCACAAGCTCAGGTGGAAAACAACTTCGGTAAGGGAGCCGTGCGAGCTACGCGTGTGCATCATGCGGTCGCGTCGTCCACCTGCATGGACTGGTGCACCATTGGTTTCACTGTCGTTATCGTGGTGTGCGTAGCTGCGGCTGTGGTATGGATTGCAGGGCAGATCGACCAAATAGAGGAACACACGGAACGTTTTGCTGCGGGCATAGCGTTAGCCGGGGTGCCCACAGCGATCGTGTTGCTAGTGATCAAGGTGTGTCAATTCTCTGTGAAATTGGTTCGTTTATCTTGGTGCGGCGAGTGCAATATCCAGTCCGGGTTCCTTTACATCAACGAAGCAGCAATATATGTAATTAGTACCTTATCCTGTTGAGTCTCGATCGATCAAACAATGTGTCTGGTCGACAGCCTAGCTAACCAGGACGTTTGTCAATTCACGCCGGGTATAGGCCTTACCTGTAGTATTCAAGAGCCAGGGCCAAGTAATCCTGAGAAAAGCTGAAGCGATGGGAGAAAGCATTGGGGCGGCACATGTAGGATTCATGGCCGAGGTTCAGGATGAAATTCAGGTACGCGGTGGGCGTGCTTTGGTGAAGGTTGAAACATCGTCTTTGAAAGGCGGGGCCGGTTTACGTTATTGGAGGGTATTGGTTTAAAGTCTAGGACTGCTCCTCTGATCCCACATACTCCATACGACTAGGAAAAGCCCGATGGTGAAGACCGCGATTTCTTATATTCTTGAAATTGTCGTGTGTTGAGCATGTTGGGAAAAACGGTTCTTTCGTCTTTTCACGGTAGCCTTCACGGGGTGCCAATTCTATGTGCTGAGGATATGAAGAGTATGATAAAAATATTTTGGTTCCAACCTTGAGATGATTTTTCCTTTGTGGGTTTTGTAGGTGCTCCTGGGCATGCTTAAGACGCGAAGCTCCAAAGACGAGAAGTACTTGTTGGTGGTCAGCATCGACAATCTGGATCGCTGCCCTCATCGCCAGATCGTCAGAGTACTTGAGGCAGTCCATCTACTCTTGGAAAACAATGACGTGCGTTTCTATTATGTGAAAACAGAAGAAACAAGTTCGATATGCATCCTCGGAGTGTTCTCTTCGTTAATGTATGCCTTCAACTCTACCCCTCTCTGACATCGTATATCTCACTGGATTGTGGTAAAAGTAGTGGCCCGTTCGATTTATTTCGTCTAATCGTCAGGTTAATGTCGCAGTCATTTTGGCGCTCGATCCCCGGTTGATCATTGCAGCAATCGAGAAAGATATGGGGGATAGTATGTGTCAAGAGGTAAGGAAATTACAGGACGCTTCCCCAAGG
>CAYUKP010000242.1:0-2962 GCA_964445335.1 uncultured Verrucomicrobiales bacterium | reverse complement strand
TAAAAGGCGGAGACGAAGCCATGACAGACAAGTTTTTAATTGAAAGTTGGGAGAAGGGGCTTGTTGGTTTACGCACGATGACTCCTTTTGGCACAGGAGAATACCTTCGTGCCAGTTTGTATAATGGAGTGAGCCTAGAGGACACCAAAGTCTTGGCTGAATTTATGCAATCCTTTGCGACCCAAAATGCCTAACACTCTATAGTAGAAGTTCACTTATGGAAAAGTTCTTATACGCTGTCCCGATCCTCATGTTTGCAGGTGTAGTCCGTGGATACAGCGGATTTGGATTTGCAGCGGCCTCAATCGTAGGAATGAACCTCTTGTTTGAGCCCCATCAGAGTGTCGCCATTATCTTGAGCCTCAACTTTATATGTAGTATTGGAGTGTGGAAATCTGCAATAGATGATGCGGATTACAAAATATTTAGAAGATTACTTATCGGAGCTATCATGGGTATCCCTTTGGGGTATCTATGTCTTTTGCTCGTTCCTAGTGAAATCCTAAAGTTTCTAATCTGCTGTAGCATTTTGGTTTTATCACTGCTTTTATATAAGGAGTATAAGCTAACAAGTGCGCATAAAATACAGACCCAAATTGGAATTGGTATCACATCAGGCATAGGAACATCAAGCGCCTCTGTCGGGGGGCCAATGATTGTTTATTATATGCTTTCTAGCGGTCTATCTATTCCATCTCAAAGGGCTACCATGATTTTATACTTTTTGGTAAGTGAGACGATTGCCTTGCTGTCTCTCATCTTTGGAGGAATGGTAGACCAATCGGTACCAAAAGCGGTCGCAATCCTCGTGATTCCGACTCTCCTAGCAGTCAATTACGGTCAAAAGCTCTTCAAAAAGAATCCTCCCAAATCCTTAAAGAGCTTTGCCTTGCCCGTTTTATTAGTAGTTTCTATCCTTGGATTGGTAAATTCAGGGATGAAACTCTACCAAATGAATCAAGGTCAAGAAACGATTTTGAAAGATTCAAAAGAGTAATCCATACGCCCTTTGTATTATAAGCCTTCTACGTGAAGGCTTATACCTTATGCTAAGGTCTTTTTGAGATTTTATATGTCTTAAGATAAGGCTCCTCTGAATATTCAAAGGGCATTTCGTAACTCTGCAATTCGTAATTACTAGCATCTTCGCCTAGCCCTTTGAGAATCTGCTCTTCAAACTGCCATTCAGGTAGCTTCTTACAATTTGTGCAGGCGAGTATCCACCCCTTCTGACTTAGTAGTGATTTTGAAAGCTTAATTAATTTATGATAATCTTTCTCGACCTTAAAAGGCTTCCCCTTTTGGTCTCGCGAAAATGTTGGAGGATCGAGAATCACCCCTTCAAAGGTTCGTCCAGACTTACCAAACCTCGTTAACCAATGAAAGGTGTCACCCTTACAGAAGTAATGGTCTTCAGGGGAGAACCCATTAGGCTGCATATTACGCTTAGCCCAATCAAGGTACGTTTGGGAAAGATCTAAGGTCGTAGTTACAGCTCCAGCAGAGGCCGCGGCAATCGAAAATGGCCCCGTGTAAGCAAAGGTATTTAAAATTTTGTCTCCTGAGCTAACCCACTCTTTGACACGCTGTCTGTTTTCTCGTTGATCGAGGAAAATTCCTTGTGAGTATCCTGACTGAAAGGATAGCTCATATCGAAGAGCGTTTTCCATGACTAGAAACTGGTCTTCCACCTCCTGTCCACCCAGAAGCGAAGGAGATTGCTTATCGTGCTGATCCAGCTTTTTCCAATAAATAGTCTTCTGAAAGCTCAAAAGAGCCTCTCTAAGCTCTTCTGAGATGAGACCATCTTTGGTCGAGAGCAACCAGTTGTCCCCTAACTGGTCTAGATACACGTCTGGCAATTGATCTCCAGCCCCGTCTACTAGGCGAAAGGAATCTGTAAAGGAGTCTTCGATTAGAACCTCCCGTTTAGCAATTGATTTTTGAATTAGATTTTTCACCTATAACTTTGCAATTAATAAAATTTTGGTTCTTTCTAGTAGTAATATGTCCGAGATAAAGACAATTTTACAACAAGCCGTAGATAACGACTGTTTATTGCCTAGTTCGTTTTCTAATATCGAAAAGATTCTAGGTTCTTCTCCTTTAGCAGACGCTGTCATTGCAGAACTCTGTGCAAAGGAAGAATGGAAGGAGTTAAACGATAGATTCTATAAAACAATGACCTTTGGGACAGGTGGTCTCAGAGGTCGTACAATTGGAAAGGTTATTACAGAAGCCGAACAAGGAAACGGGTCAAACTACCCAGAACACCCATGCATTGGAACAGCTACCATGAATTACTACAATATCGGGAAAGCTATCCAAGGCATGTTAGCTTACCTAAAGAAAAACATCGCAGACCAGGCAAGCCGCCCTTCGATTGTAATCGCACATGATACACGATTCTTCTCAAAGGAATTTGCAGAATACTGCGCCAAGGTATGCGCTGAACTCGGAGTTGATGCCTTTCTCTTCAATGGCCCTCGCTCTACCCCTCAGCTTTCATACTCCGTCCGTGCACTCAATGCTGACGCGGGAATTGTTCTAACCGCTTCACACAACCCTCCTCATGACAATGGGTTCAAAGCATATTTCTCAGATGGAGCTCAAGTCGTTGAACCTGACGCCTCAGGAATCATTGCAGAGGTCAACACCATAGAAAATGAACAATACACGCCTCTCCCTACTGACCAACAAGGGGCTGTTACTTACTTATCTGAGGAGCATGACCAGAATTATATAAAAAGCCTCAAAACAGTCCTTCTCAGACCAGAGCTCCTCGAAGGGCGTTCTGCTAAAGTTGTTTACACGAACTTGCACGGGACAGGAGGACACATCACAGTTCCAATTCTCAAGGAACTTGGGTTTGAAGTAATCACGGTAGCATCTCAAGATGACCAAAACGGAGCCTTCCCTACAGTCTCCTCTCCTAACCCAGAAAACGCAGAAGCATTAGAAC
>CAYUKP010000241.1:0-2973 GCA_964445335.1 uncultured Verrucomicrobiales bacterium | reverse complement strand
CAAATGACTTTCTTAAAGATCCCATCAAGATCGAGATCACGCCTGAAAACACGACAGCTGAGACCGTCAGTCAACGTGCTTACCGTTGCGATCAAGACTCGAAGGCAAAAGCTGTGACCAAACTTATCAAGGATGGCAACTGGCAACAAGTGCTCGTATTTACGCGTACCAAACACGGAGCGAACCGTTTGGCCAAGAAGCTAGAGGACAATGGAATCACAGCAAGTGCGATTCATGGCAACAAGAGCCAAGGAGCTCGTACTCGTGCCTTAGCAGGGTTTAAGGACAAGTCTGTAACGGTTCTAGTAGCCACCGATATCGCAGCTCGTGGAATTGATATTGCCGAACTCCCATACGTGATTAACTTTGAACTCCCCAATGTGGCAGAAGATTATGTCCACCGCATTGGACGCACAGGCCGTGCAGGCAAGTCAGGGGAAGCCGTCTCCTTAGTCTGTAATAACGAACGCCCGTTCCTCAAAGGAATCGAGAAACTCACGGGGTGCACCATCCCCTTATCCGACCTCGAAGGGTTAGCCCCAACACATTGGCCAGACCGCGCGCCAACCGCTTCGGAGGTGTTAAAGGCTGCTGCACGCAAAAAGGAAGAAAACCGTCGTGCTCGTGGCCCACGTAAACCTCGCCCGTCAAGTGGCGACAACAAGCGTACCGAAGGGGCGAAGTCTCAAGGAAGAGGCGGAGCAAACTCTTCTGGCGGGCGTAATCGCAAACCTAGCGGACAACGTCGTAACAACAATAATAAGAACCCTCGCTAAGAAATAACGCAGAATTCTAAATAGAACGAGAAAGATATAGAAAAAGCTGGAAGTTTGGGTTCGATAAGCAATTAATAGCTTCCTAATAATTTATAGAACATGAAGAGCTTTCTTAGTATCGAAGAGTTAAGTCCCAAGGTCATTTCTGACCTCGTCAACAGTGCCGCTGACTTCAAGGTTATTCGGGACTCACACGACAAGCCTCTTCAGGGTCAAACCTGGGGACTCTTGTTTACTAAGTCCTCTACTCGTACCCGCCTTTCCTTTGAGGTGGGAGTTCATGAATTAGGGGGGAATGCGCTCTTCCTCTCCTCTAAGGATCTACAACTCGGCCGCGGTGAGCCGATCAAGGATACCGCTCGCGTGATGGGCAAGATGTTACACGGCCTTATCATCCGTACCTATGCTCATCAAGACGTCGAGGACTTTGCCTCATGGGGTAAGATTCCTGTTGTCAACGCTCTCACCGATGACGAACACCCATGCCAGATCCTTGCAGACCTTCTCACGATCCAAGAGAAGCTCGGAACTTGGGAAGGCAAAAAAATCGCCTTCATCGGGGACGGCTACTCAAACATGACGATCTCATGGATGTGGGCTGCCAAGCATCTAGGGTTTGACCTCCATATCGCAGCACCCAAGAATGCGCAGCCTCCACAAGAGTTTCTCGACACCCTCAATGCGCCAAATGTCGTCATCACCGACCAACCCGCCGAAGCCGTTGCCGAGGCACATGTCATCAATACTGACGTTTGGCTCAGTATGGGACAGGAAGGCCAAGACGAGAAGGAAGCTTCCTTCAAAGGATTCCAAGTCAATGCAGAACTCCTCGCTCATGCAGACAAGTCACACATCGTGCTACACTGTTTACCAGCCTACCGAGGTAAGGAAATCACCGAAGAGGTCTTAGAGGCTCATGCAGACACCATCTTCCAGCAAGCAGGCAACCGCCTCCATGCGCAGAAGGCGGTTCTAGCGTGGCTCTGCGAACCTTCTGTATAAGCCACACACACAAGCACCCCTTTTTTCTTCTATACAATTGACGTAACTCTGAAGGGGGGCTTTCTTCAAAGGCGTGTCAGAGACCATTCCTGTAGAAGGATGGCGTGCCCTACCGCACATCCATTTTATAACAAACGTTGCGTCTCTGCGGCTCCGCGTGAGATTAACAGTAAAATTTCTGTCGCTCTATATTCCTTACCAACCAGAGGACTGAGGAGGGTCAAATACGACATCCTTTGAGACCAGCCGTTCCTGATCAAAGATAAAGCGCCCAATAAACGTTTGTCCTGCCAGCATTTCACTCAACCAATATTGGTCATCCTCCCACATTCTATCAAAAGGGATCTCTGAAATCTTTGACCAAAACGGGATCGCTTCTTCCGTGGATTGAGGCACACCATCAAACTCGGTGGCCATATACACGTGACAGTAAATATTAGGCATTGAGTTCATATCAAAGTAGAGTTCCCCCATTTTGACAGGATCCGTGACCGTTATCATAAGCTCCTCTTGGACTTCTCGTACCGCACACTGCAAAGGCGTCTCACCTGGATCAATCTTCCCTCCAGGCCCATTGACCTTTCCTGCGCCAATGCCACGTTGCTTCTCGATCAGTAAGACCTGATCTCCCTTCTTCACAAACACCAAGGTAGCTGGCATCTCAGCAGGCCAGTTCTCCCAATCCACTTCTCGTATCTCAGACATCTCCCCCTAAAGAACGCTTGCCCCTCCCAAGTTGCAAGCGAATTATTCCATTGTCACAAGGTAACTATTCAGGTTCATCTTTGGCTCTTTCTGAACTAAAAAATTTCCAGAACAAGGAGCATTGATCTTTCATTCGTGCTTCAGGTCGAAACACAACATTTGCTTTGTCTGACCCGAATGGCAAAATGCGATTATTAGTTCTACTCAAATATTCCGTGGACAAAGTCAGCCACAGTCCAACCCTTCAGCCAATTGTATCCTAGAGGGAAGGCGCCAGCATGGTCAGTGCTCCAGAAGAGATGGGTGTGTTGAAAAGTAGCTTAAAAAATCAATGCTGTGGTAGGGTTTCCTGAGGTTTTTAATCGGATAGAATAGCTTCAAATTTGCTTTCCTACCTTTGAAGCAACCTCAGAAAAAACTCTCATATAAGCAAAATAACCCTTGTTTGCAGGGGACATTTCCGATTTTTTATACCTTTAAAGTATAAGGG
>CAYUKP010000240.1:0-2994 GCA_964445335.1 uncultured Verrucomicrobiales bacterium | reverse complement strand
GATAGAAAGGACTTGATCATTGCAACCAAAATTGTTGGTCCAAACCCAAATTTGATATTCATCAGAAATCCACTTAACTTTTCCAACGAGTCCATAGATACTGCTATAGAGGGAAGTTTGAAAAGATTACAGACGGACTATGTGGACCTCTATCAACTACACTGGCCAGAAAGAAGTACCAACTGCTTTGGAAAGTTGGGCTATACTCATGAGCCAAGTGATCCATGGCAAGACAACTTCTTGGAGGTCATTACCAAACTAGATAGCTTGGTCAAAGAAGGAAAAATACGCTACTGGGGATTGTCAAACGAAACAGCTTGGGGAGCGATGCGCTGTATGCAGTTGGCACAACAATATAACTTAGCCAAACCTATTTCTATTCAGAATCCTTATGGCTTGTTGAACCGTTCGTATGAGGTAGGTCTCGCGGAAGTCTCTATAAGAGAAAATATTCCTTTATTGGCATATTCGCCTTTGGGCTTTGGGGTATTGAGTGGAAAGTATCGCACAGGTGAAGTACCTAAAAAATCACGTTTAGATTTATTTCCTCGTTTTGCTCGCTATAGCGGTGAGCCATCCACCAAGGCGGCAGAAATGTATTTTCAAATTGCAGAAAAATATAACCTATCTCCAGTACACCTAGCATTGGCTTATGTGAATACGCGTCCTTTCGTAGGAAGTGATATTATAGGGGCTACCACCATGGAGCAACTTAAAGAAAACATAGGTTCTGCGGAGGTAACACTATCAGAAGAAATCATACAAGAGCTAGAGCAGGTACAAAGCGTTATTTCTAATCCTGCGCCATAAGTATGGAACAACATATTGACTTAAGCACGAAAAGCTCTGCAAAGTATTCACTATGCAGAGCTTTTTAGCTTTTCACGTCTTTCACTTTATAACAACACTTACATTACCACTCTCTGCAATTTCTTTTAAGCCTACAGGAACAATAGCGTTGACCAACTCATCTTTGTAAGCTGTTTGTACTTTAACATAGTTTTCACTAAAGCCATAGATCAAACCGTTATCATTTTTTTGTTCAAATAATACTTTTTTAGGCTTATTTAGCTGAGTCTCATAAAAATACCTTCTCTTTTTGTCAGAGAGCATACGCAATATCTTTGAACGCTCTTGCCTTACTTTTTGAGGAACAGTACCTTCCATATCAGGAGCTTTAGTGTTAGCCCTTTCTGAATAGGTAAATACATGCAAATAAGAGATGTCTAAGCTTTTCAGAAACGCTATGCTATCCAAAAAACGCTCTTCTGTCTCTCCCGGAAAACCCACAATCACATCTACACCGATACAACAATCGGGCATCAAGTTTTTGATTTTTACTACCCTATCTTCATACAACTCTCTTTTATATCGTCGTCTCATTTTGGCTAGCAAATCATTATTTCCTGATTGTAAAGGAATATGAAAGTGAGGGACAAACTTTTGAGACCGTGCTACAAATTCGATAATTTCATCTGTAAGGAGGTTCGGCTCTATAGAAGAGATACGAATCCTTTCTAGTCCTTCTATGGTATCTAACTTTTGTACCAACTCTAAAAAGGTCGCTTGTCGTTTACCATCTATAATGCCATAATCGCCCGTATTGACACCTGTCAGTACTATTTCTTTGACACCTTCAGATACGATCTGATGTGCATTGAGCATAATGTTGCTTATGGTGTCGCTTCTGCTTTTTCCTCTGGCTAGCGGAATGGTGCAAAAGGTGCAACTGTAGTCGCAACCGTCTTGTACTTTGAGAAACGTACGTGTTCTGTCATTGATAGAATAAGCACTCACAAACTCTTCTGCTTCTTCTATTTCCGAATGATATATAGAGGAAGTACTTTTTTTCTCAAAATCTTTGATGAGGTCTAAGAGCTTAAATTTTTCGGAAGCACCCAACACGGCATCTACCCCAGGGATATTACTTATCTCTTTGGGTTTTAGCTGAGCAAAACAACCTGTAACAGCAACAAAAGCAGTAGGGGAGAGCTTCAATGCGTCTTTTACTACTTTCTGACATTTTTTATCCGCATTTTCTGTTACAGAGCAAGTATTCAAAATGTAAATGTCTGCCTTTTCTGAAAAGGGTACTTTCTGATAGCCCTCTTCGGTAAATAATTTAGACAGGGTAGAGGTTTCAGAAAAGTTTAACTTACAACCTAAGGTATGGAATGCTACTTTTTTCACAAAGCAAAGATAAGCACTCTCTTAGAAAGATGTGTGTTTCAAGTGTTTAAAATGTGTTCAAGTGTTCGAGTGTTCTTGTGTTCAAGTTGAAAAAGCTATGTACCATCACGTTCATATGTCTCTATGTCAATACGTCCTTATGTCCCCACCTTAGCCTACTACCCATCTTTAGTATAGTAATTTTTTTAAATTGTACTTTACTCTTCTGTATTTCTTTACTGTGTTCGGAATGATTCACTTTGTTATTTTTACTGTTATTGATAAATTATATGTGCTATTTGTGTAACGCACTTTTGTATTAATCATTAACCACTAACCTCTAATCACTATCAAACATTCATTTTTTCATTGCTTTAATTTTTTAATTCAGTAAAGCGTTACTCTCCCAATTCACATTATAAGCCCCCATTATTCATTTTTCATCATTCATTATTAATTAGCTTGCACCATTTTCGTGGAATGATAACGTCCCTAAGTCTTTATGTCTTATGCTCTTAAAATCTCATAGTCTCAGAATCTTATCGTAGTCTAATCACTATCAAACATTCATTTCTTCATTTTTTAATTTCTTCATTTCTCTCCAGTAAAGGCACAAACAATCAAGTCCCTTATTCTTAATTATTCATTTTACATTCTTAATTAGCTTGCGCCACTTTCGTGGAATGGAATCCTGCCCTTAATGTCTCTATGTCTAGAGATTTTAAAATCTCATAGTCTATAAGTCTCATTTATTGTACTTTCTAAAGATGTAAAAAAGCTTTTGTAGCTCCATTTAGAGATAGTTTGTAAAAAAACGAGATAAGG
>CAYUKP010000239.1:0-3000 GCA_964445335.1 uncultured Verrucomicrobiales bacterium | reverse complement strand
GTCTCCAGTAACCAAAACGGGAGCAACATTCTGGACACCTTTGCCGACGGTGGTTCGGTCGCACAAGATAATGGACTCCCGGCTCCTAGGGGCTACGCGCTCCCTCTTGGAGAAGGAGATTATGCCCTCTGGTTTCAGGAAACGAACCAACAAGAGATCAACTATACCTTTACCCTGACAACAGTCGCAGTCCCAGAGCCATCGAGCCTCACACTATTATTGGTCACCAGTTGGGGAACGCTACTAAGAAGACGGCGCAACTTTTTTGCATCCCACCGTACAACTCGTCTATCTCAGCCTTGTAATACTATCTAGAAAAATTAATCCAATTCAATTTTATGTCTATAGTATACTCATATTTCATATTAACAGGTATAATGATACATCTTTGTATTGCCGCGCCTTTAGCAGAATACTCAGGGAATGAATCACCAGACTTCATCACGAAATACCTCAGCCCTACATTAGTAGCTAATGTGGGCCAAAACCCTAACTCCTCCGTCAGCAGTCAGGGGTATTGGGTCAGTGCAGCCACCACAGGAAACGATGGAGCTCCCAATACATCTGTCGTCACTTCATTTAGCTATACAGCTACAGGATTAGCAGAGGGAGAAACGATCACACTGGAAAAACTGACTTTAGATTATTCTCGTCTGAGTCTAGATGGATCTACTCCTATCATGAATGTGTATACTGATGAGGGCACTGGTTATGGAGCCCCTATCTACACTGTTAATGATAACCCTACTAGCTCTAACGTCACAGATACACACATCATACCAGTAGGTGTAACCCTATCACAGGGAGAACAAGTAACTATCGGGTTTGCCTTCTCCGATCAACATGGCCTTGCCTCACGGACACACATTTTAGATAACTTCATCTTACAGGGAAGCTTTTCTTTACCTGCTAGGGATCGCTTAGCAAACGTCACAAAAAGACTTGAGGCAGATATCATTGCCAGACTCAGCGGGGAAGCTACAGCTGATATGTTGCATGAACAACTAAGCCTAAACATAGGTGGAAACTCAGGTAGGAACCCTGATGGATCCATTACTGATAGCGGCTACTGGACGTCAGCCTCTACAACTGGTAACAATGGCGCCCCATCTTCTGTTATTTCTTCAACATTTGAAATCACTGGAAGCGGTCTTTCGGAAGGTGATACGATCATATTGAGTGAGCTCTCATTTGATTACAACCGATTTGTACTCAACGGCACGGCGCCAGTCATGAAAATGTATGTAAATACAGGATCAGGCTACGGAGCTGCCATCTTTACGGAAAATTCTAACCCACCAACGAGTTCAAACTACAATCGCTTCACGATCCCCTTCAACTACACAGTCGGAGCTGGAGAAACCATCACTATCGGCATTGCTTTTTCAGACAATAAAAGCCTAGCATCTCGTACACACATCATTGACGACCTAGTACTTAAAGGTCGCCCCTATATACTCTCAAATGGCGGCACAGACTTTAATGGCAATGGAGTCAGCGACCTGTGGGAGCGTCGATATGGTGCTACAGAACTCATATCAACAGAATTAGCGAAACAACAAGACGCCGATGGCGACGGAGTCTCGAACTACAATGAATTCCTCGCTGGCACTAACCCTTATAGTGCTCGTTCAAAACTGGAAATGAGAATTTCTAAATCTGAACTAGACGAACTGGGCATAATCATTCCGACAATAGCGGGAAAGGCCTACCGTATTCAGGTATGTGAAAATCTAGCTGAAGGCAATTGGTTGGATGCAGGAGAACTCCTATACGGTGCAAACGACGAAATCGAAGTAACATTTGATCCTTCGGACTATAGCAAATACTTCTTCCGCTCAGAAGTCATAGACTTAGATGCAGATAATGATGGGTTAACGCTCTGGGAAGAAGAGCAATTAGAAGGGTTTAGTGACGAGTCAGCGGTCTCAAATGCTGAAATCATAGCTACTACCGCAGGCGAAGAATTTACTGAGACAGACGACACACCAACCGATCAGGAGTCTATCTTAACTCTCATTGAACAAGCAAACGCTGCCGAGTTAACAATATCTATAGATAATGATATGCTCTACGAGCGGGAACAGATCGGGGCAAATGTAACCATCACTCGCACGTCCAGTGCTACTTCAGAACTGCTAGACTTAGAGACTGTATTAGCCTTCGAAGTCACTAATGATGCCGTCGTCACTAGTAATGGGGTAGACTCTACTGATTACCTGATAACTAACTCTAATGGGCAAGTACTCTTGAATCATATTGTAACGCTCCCTTCCGGATCATCATCTACCACTTTTACGATCACTCCTGTTAATGACGGAGTCATTGAAGCCGATGAAGTCTTCACATTATCCATCAACGGGATCAAATACCAAGACCTCTGGATCGCAGATGCAGAGACTATCCCTACAGAGGATTACATCGCTATCTCGCAAGCCGGTCACTTCCTCTCTCAAGCGACGATGGGAGGGACAACTGAAACAATTGCCGCTTTAGCAAACAGCATCAAGTCGCTTGGGGTCATCCCTGCATGCGAAAACTGGATCGACGACCAAATCACATTGCCCCGAGATGCTACAACCTTTACCGCAGACTGCTATCGTCACCAAGCACTTTATATTGGCAGTAACTCAACCCCTTCCATCAACATCCAAAATTTCGAAATCGCTTGGTGGAATAAGACACTCCAGTCAGAAGAACAACTCCGTAATCGCATCGCGTTTGCACTCAGTCAAATCTTCGTCACATCCTCAGCCTTCTGGGCTAACGAGGAGCGCAACAATATCTGGCAATCCTACACTCTCTACTACGATAAGCTCATGAACCGAGCATTCGGCACTCATCGAGACCTGCTCACCGACATTAGTTACGACCCCTTCATGGGCCTCTATCTCTCGTCGGCGCAGAACCGCAAGGCGCATCCTGAGCTGGGTCCCTCTCCTGACGAGAACTATGCTCGAGAGGTCATGCAACTCTTCTCCTGTGGAGTCTACGCATATG
>CAYUKP010000238.1:0-3013 GCA_964445335.1 uncultured Verrucomicrobiales bacterium | reverse complement strand
GATCCCTCGCTTGATTAATAAGACCTTGAGGTCCTCCTCATCTAATCCAAAGATGACACAGTCTGTTGTTAAAGCAGGACGAGCGTATTCATAAGAAAACTTCATGAATAATTAATAGTGTTTAAAAAACACTAACTCAAGAATAATTTTTGTTTTCTCCTGAGACGATCTCTACAAAAGTAAAAAGGCAACCCTCTCTCGAAGGTTGCCATATTATTCTTTGAAATATTATCAGGGAATTACTTACCCCAAATTTCTAGAAGAGTTTTACCCATTTCTGATGGGTTATCAGCAACTGCGATGCCGCATTCTCTAAGGATTGCCTTCTTCGCGTCAGCAGTATCTTCCGCACCACCAACGATAGCACCTGCGTGCCCCATACGGCGTCCTGGAGGCGCTGTAGCACCTGCGATGAAACCAGCGATTGGCTTCTTGCAGTTCTCCTTAGCCCAACGTGCAGCTTCTGCTTCTGCGTTTCCACCGATTTCACCGATCATGATGATCGCTTCTGTCTCAGGGTCTTCATTAAACATTTCTAAGACGTCGAGGTGTGAGGTTCCGTTGATTGGGTCTCCACCGATTCCTACGCAAGTAGACTGACCGTATCCCAACTGTGTGAGTTGGTAAACGGCCTCATAGGTTAATGTTCCAGATCTGGACACAACTCCTACGTTACCACGCTTGTGGATGTATCCTGGAGCGATTCCGATACGACATCCGCCTTGGGAGTTTTCGCCTGTTCCTGGAGTTACGATACCAGGACAGTTAGGTCCGATGAGACGTGAGGAGCTGCCTTCGAGAGCAGTCTTGACACGCATCATGTCCATTACGGGAATTCCTTCGGTAATAGCGACGATAAGCTCAACGTTTGCATCGATAGCTTCCAAGATCGCGTCTGCGGCAAATGGAGGAGGTACGAAGATTGCAGAAGCTGTAGCTCCTGTTTCGTTCACAGCCTCAGAAACAGTATCAAAGATTGGAACATTCTTTACGGAGTGCTCGAAGCTTTGTCCCCCTTTACCTGGAGTGACACCTGCTGCGATATTGGTGCCGTAATCGAGAGATAAGCCTGCGTGCTTACCACCAAAACCACCAGTAATGCCTTGAACTAATACTTTCGTATCTTCGTTTACTAAAATAGCCATATTCTTAAAAAGTTTGTGTTATATTCGATTAGTTTACTGCAGCGACGACTTTCTTAGCAGCTTCGGAGAGGGTATCGGCAGAAATAATTGGAAGACCTGATTCAGCGAGGACTTTCTTACCGTTTGCAACGTTGTTTCCTTCCAGTCTAACAACGAGAGGAAGCTCTAGGCCTGTTTGCTTACAAGCAGAAACGATCCCTTTAGCGATGACTTCACAGTCCATGATGCCGCCAAAGATGTTGACTAAGATTCCTTCTACATTTGGATCACCCATGATGATGTTGAAGGCAGCAGTTACTTGCTCTTCGGTAGCTCCGCCCCCTACGTCGAGGAAGTTTGCAGGATCTCCACCTGAGAACTTGATGATATCCATAGTAGCCATAGCAAGTCCTGCACCATTTACTAAACATGCGATAGACCCATCGAGTCCGATGTAGTTGAGGTCAAACTTAGAAGCTTCGACTTCTCTAGGATCTTCCTCAGACAAGTCACGGTATGCCATGATGTTTGGGTGACGGTAGAGTGCGTTGTCATCAAATCCGAACTTCGCGTCTAAGCACATGACTTCACCTTCTGTGGTGACAACCATTGGGTTGATCTCAACCATGGAGCAATCACAAGAAATAAAGAGGTTGTAAAGAGCCTTGATAAGCTTATTGAACTGCTTGGCTTGCTCTTTTTCTAACTTGAGCCCTTTGATGAGCTTGCGCACATTGTATGCTTGAAGCCCAAGAGTTGGGTGAACAAATTCTCTGATAATTGCCTCAGGAGTATTTTCTGCAACATCTTCGATGTCCATTCCACCTTCGGTCGATGCAACGATTACTGGAGCGGATGTTTCACGATCCATGAGTACAGCGAGGTAGTATTCCTTCTCGATAGAAACAGCCTCTCCGATCATTACTTTGCTTACGAGCTTTCCTTCTTCACCCGTTTGCTTAGTTACGAGAGTTTGGCCGATCATTTTCTCTGCAAAGTCCGCAACCTCTGCAGGGTTGTTTCCTAGGTGAACTCCACCTTGGAAGCCATTTTTAAAAGTACCTTTACCTCTACCACCTGCGTGGACTTGTGCCTTAACAACAAGCTTTCCACCGCCTAACTCTTGAGCGGCAGCTTCAGCTTCAGCCTTAGTTTCTGCAACTTTTCCTTTGGGACATGGCACTCCGAATTGAGTGAACAATTCCTGCGCTTGATATTCATGAATATTCATAGTCAGAAAGCCTTCTATGGCTTGCGCGTGCACGTTATACTATGTTTGCCAGAGGTCAAGTTTCACCTCACATCATTTATGATTAAATAGTGAAAAAATATCTTTTAAAGATGATGCTACCACTCATTGGGAGAAAATTATCAATTTATGGCTTTTCAAAGGTTTAGAGAAATCCGTAGAATCTATCATGCAGAGTTTAAACCAAGTTTGGTCTGAAGCCACAGATGTGCCCTCGTTTTTTGACTTTGCGTGTCAGCTCCAAAAGAGTTCTCAGCGTCTGACGAAATCTCAAAAGCCCTTTTATGAGGTTGTCTTAGTGGATTCTCAGCAGAGTATATCGCTAAAGATTTGGGAGAATCACGCTCAATTTCAAGAGGCATCCCATCTAAAGGTTGGTGACTTTCTGCATATTCAGGGCAACTTCTCACGTAGTCAGTATGGTTTAGAGTCTTCAAATTGGCAGTGGGCACGTCTATCAGATGAAGGGAAGGAGACGCTTCTCTTGGGGGATCCTAACCTAAAGGCAAAACAAGAAAAAGATTTAGCTCATATAAAAGAAGCTCTTGAGGCGATCCAAGACCCTCGATTGTATGCGGTTTGTCAGCTTTTTATGCAGACCTTTTACGATCGCTTCCTAAGAGCTGCCGGCGCTAGAAAG
>CAYUKP010000237.1:0-3028 GCA_964445335.1 uncultured Verrucomicrobiales bacterium | reverse complement strand
CTTCAAGACTAATGAAATCTCCCCGCTACCTCCATAACGCGAGGTTTACCCATCCCCACAACTGCGTCCACTAAAAAAGGCTACTTTGTCCTTGTGCTGTTGAAAAATAAGCATTACTGCCTCATTAGAGTTTAGTAAAAGCCTATTTGAAAGAAGGCGTTGTATTTTGTATTTGTCGGTGTTGCTGAAAGGGATGTTGGATGATGAAAAATTCCACGGCATAGGATATTATTTAGGAGTCTAGGCGTAACACAAAAAAAATATGAACACAAAAGTATATGCGGGTAATTTGCCCTACGACGTAACTGAGGAAAGCCTAAAGGCTCATTTTGAAACTCAAGGTAAGGTAGCTGAGATTCATGTGGTAATTGATAAATACACAGATCAACCTCGTGGATTTGCATTCGTTACAATGGAAGACAAGAACGGTATGCTTGCAGCTATCGAGAACCTTGATGGAAAAGAATTTGGTGGTCGAGAATTAAGGATCAATGAAGCTCGCCCAAGAGAAAATAACAATCGGGGTGGTGACTTTTCTGGAAGAGGAGGCAACAGAGGTGGAAACTATCGCCAACAGAATAAATCAGGTGGAGGAAGCCGCAAAGGTCAACGTGGAAACAAAGGTTGGTAATCCAGCTAAGTACAGAGAATAGTATTTTATAGAAGCCCTGCATCTTACGTGCAGGGCTTTTTTGGGCTCTTCATCAAAGATTGGGGACATGAGGCAAAACTGCCATCATGTCCCACATGCTTTATAACCTAAATATAGGCCTGAAGGGTTACCACACCCTTCACTGCACATCTGATCACAAACTCACTCTTCATGTAAAGCTTAAGAGTAAGTTTAATCCTAAGTCATGTCCTTATTGCTCAGCATCAAAGCTCTACAAGAAGGGGAAATATCAACGAAATGTTAAGCATTTAAGGTGTTTCGATAAACCTTGTTTGCTCATCATTCATACTCATCGGTTCCTATGCTGTTCATGTAATAGAAGCTTCATTCCCAGATTGCCTGGCATCTCGAAATGGAGGCATAGTTCTGAACCTCTACGCAAACATATTTATCATCAACATCATGATGGTATTTGTGCAAGTGCTGTAGCTCTCAAGCATAATATTGGGCAAGCCACTGTTGGCCGGATATATTCACAGTTTACTCAACGCAAGGCCAACGAACGTCTCACATCTCAATGTCCTCAGGTGCTTGGTATTGATGAGCATACCCTCCACAAAGGTTTAAAGTTCAGCACCACTTTATGTGATCTAAAAAACAACAAAGTTTTTGATATCAGACCAGGTCGCTCAAATGCTCAATTAGCCAGCTATTTCAAGCAACTAAGAGGAAGGGAAAAGGTGCGAGTAGTCTGTATCGATTTATCCAGTCCTTATCGTAAGATCATTAAATTATACTTTCCTAATGCTAAAATCGTGGCTGACCGCTTTCATGTAGTGCGGATTATTTATCACCACTTTATGCAAGTAATAAGAGCTGTGGCTCCTCAGGTCAAAAGTCATAGAGGAGCCCTTGCTGCAATTCGAAAGCGACCAGAAAATCTGACGCATAAACAAAAGCAAACACTTCAAGAGCTCATGAAACAATTTCCAATTCTAGAACCTATTTATAAACAAATGCATCAATTAAGAAGACTTATGAACCACAAAAGTAAATGCCAGAAGCAATGTAGAAAACTTGCTAAAGTGCTTCTCAAACAAATACACAAACTACGCTATTCCAATATCAAGCCTATGGAGAGATTAGCTAAAACATTGAGTGAGTGGATTGAACCGATAGCTTGTATGTGGAGGTTCACCAAAAACAATGGAATCACAGAGGGTTTCCACAGGAAAATGAAACTCATTCAGCGGAGAGCTTACGGATTTAGGAGCTTCGAAAACTATAGATTGCGTGTAATCGCTCAGTGTGGTTAAAAAATAAGAAACTATTCAAAAAAATGCCTTTTCCCCAAACTTTGGTGTAGACCCAGATTTCGTCGCAAGCTCCTCAAGGGGTTCTCATCCCACCGCGAAAAACCCTTTGGTGTGACTGGAGTGGAGATTTAAGAGGAAACCTTAAGCTGAGAAAAAAGAAAAATACCGGCGGTGGGACTGACTTCGCTCCGCTTCGTCTACGAGGAATGGAAAATCCTCCTCAAGGATTTTTTAACTTAGAAATAAATGCTCGCTTTGCTCTCATTTACCAGTCGTTCAAACCCTGTTTCGTCGCAAGCTCCTCAAGGGGTTCTCATCCCACCGCGAAAAGGACTTTGGTGTCAATATAGTGAAAAATGAGAGAGAGAGCTTAAAACTAAGAAGAAAGGAAAATACCGGCGGTGGGACTCGAACCCACACTCACAAGGAACTCGATTTTGAGTCGAACGCGTCTACCAATTCCGCCACGCCGGCTTTATACAGATGAATGTGCTGAGATACTCTTCGTATGTCTGTTTTTGTCAATTTGATTCTGAAGTAAGTTGCAGCATCATTTTTGAGCCAGTCTTCGATAGTGTTCGTCTTTTAGTGGTGCATTTTCTGATTCATGATCCGATTGGTTATTGGTGCAAGGGGTGCTTTTAGTGCTATAGAATGACAGATTTGACTATGAACAGTTTATTGACGTGATCCATTCGTTGTACATAATCACTTCGCCGCGGGGAATTAGTCCTAGCGGTAGCAACAAAGATTATTTATAACTTACTATGGCTACATACGCTATTAACGGATTCGGACGTATTGGACGCAATGTTCTACGCGCACTCATTGAAAAAGGTGAACTCACTAAGGTAGTTGCGATCAACGACCTTACTGACAATAAGACACTTGCACACCTTTTAAAGTATGACTCATCTCAGGGTATCCTCGACGCAGAGGTTTCTTTTGATGAAGATCACCTCATTGTGAATGGTCACAAGATTAAGGCGACTGCGCAGCGCAATCCTGAAGAGCTTCCGTGGGCTGAATTTGGCGTAGACGTAGTTCTTGAGTCTACTGGTTTCTTCGCTTCACAAGAAGGTGGCCAGAAGCATATCTC
>CAYUKP010000236.1:1671-3030 GCA_964445335.1 uncultured Verrucomicrobiales bacterium | reverse complement strand
TGGAACGACTCCTCTATTTCCTCAAAAAGTTTCCAAACAATGCACAGATGCTAATGGAAATTAAGGGCTAACCCCCAAAGCTCCCCTCCTTAAACTTTCAGAATTGTAAATACGCTCAAAAAGTTTAAGGGGTAGAACATGCCCAATCTATTAGAGCTCACTCACTTTCTGGACAATTACCTCAACGTAAAAAAAACCCCAGATTACCCAACTGCATATAACGGCTTGCAAGCGGGAGAAGAAAAACCCATCAAAACTGTTGCTGGCGCTGTCGATGCGTCATATAACTCAATCAAAGAAGCCGTAGACAAAGGAGTAGACCTCCTCATCGTTCACCACGGACTCTATTGGCAAGGAGTCGAGATGCTCACAAAGGCGTGGAGAAAAAAGTGTAAACTCATCTTAGAGAGTAACATTGCCATCTACAGCTCACACATTCCATTAGACATCCACCCAGAAGTTGGCAATAGCCCTCTCCTAGCCAAACATCTCGGCCTAAAAAACATCACCCCTTGTCACCCATGGAAAGGAATCAACTTAGCAGTCAAAGGTTCCTATGGTAAAACAAGAGATCAATTAGCTGAAGATCTCACTCGCATCACTGGCGCTCCCCCTACAACCTGCCTCGCAGGCCCTGACACAATCGACGAACTCGTTGTCATAACTGGTGGAGCAGGGAGTGAAATAGCAAAAATACACGACCAAGGGTATTCTCATTATTTGTCAGGCGAGGGATCACACTGGATCATGCCTTATGCCGAGGAAAACGAACTCAACCTGTTTCTGGCGGGCCACTACCGGACTGAAACATTTGGCGTCAAGGCTGTTTGTTCACTTTTAAATGAAAGGTTTGACTTACAAACAATAAATCTCTCGCATGCAAAAAATGTTCTTTAAAACGCAATTTGAAAAACGTTCAATCTAATGCAGAGATAATCTTTTTTTTATTGAACAAATAAATTCTTCATGATTATTATAATGTTAATTAAAGTTAAAAGTTTATAAAATGAAATTCACACTTGGTTTAATTGGTGCATTGAGCATATTTGCTTATTCTGCGGAGCCCGACTGTAACAGAACATATGAAACGACGCTAGAAAGCATCAAATCCAATAAGAACTTGGTTTTGGACATTGTTGCTTTACAAATCGAGTCTCATCCTGATTGCGTATGCGAAGTTGTTAAGGCTGCGATTGTTGGTAGTGAGGCTTCAGGAAAAGCGATCGGAGACATTGTCAACGCAGCGACAGTTGCTTCTCCTGACAACATGAGACTTATTTCTCAGTGTGCTATCGCAACCGCTCCTGACGCGATCGCAAATGTTCAGCAAGTTGTTGCCAAATACACTCCTCAGGCAGG
>CAYUKP010000236.1:0-1571 GCA_964445335.1 uncultured Verrucomicrobiales bacterium | reverse complement strand
TTAAATTTCAGCTACAGCTTCAATGATCGTATCCGCTTTAACACACGTAATTATGTCAATTATGGATTCGAGCCTGATTACGAAAGAGGAATTGCAAACGACAGAAGATCTGAACTCTACACCGCTTACCAAAGCAACAATGATATCGGTGTCAGATGGTCTGAAAGATTTGCAACAGTTCACGGCGTAGGACTCTTCGGAGCAGATTACGGAGACGGCGGAAGCTTCCACAGCACCTCACTCTACAACCAATTACGTTATAGAATGAGCCCAAGAACCGTTCTTACCGGTGATTACGCTTACAGAATCAATGAAAACTCCGACATGCACACATACTCCGTAGGCATGGAGCACTCTTTCACCGAAAGAACTGGATTTGGAGCAAAAGTTGGTGCTCAGAGCATCTCTCCTGATTCAGGCGAGTCCAGCACAAGCCCATACGTTCACGCATCCTTAAACCACAAAGTAAATCAGCAGTTCTCTGTGTCTGGATATGTTAACTATGGTCTAGATGACAACTTCACATCTCTCCTCTACAGCATTGATGACGATGGAAGCAGAAACTACGCTCGTTACTCCTCACGCAAAAACTTGCGTATTGGAATGAGAGCGAATTACATTGTTTCCGAAAGAATGGAGCTCTTCGGGGGAGTTGCGATTGTTAACAGCGACTATCAAGACCTTCAAAGCGTAAGCTCTAGCCTAACCGGCATGGGAATAGACGACTCTTCAGCCATGATCTACAATCTTAACATTGGATTCAGATACGGCTTAACCAATACACTCTCTATCGTTGGTTCCTACAATTACTCAAAATCTTCATCTGACGAGGCAGATCCATACGACTACAGCCGTAACCGCTACAGCTTAGGAGTCGAGGCTGCTTTCTAAACTTTTCTCGATTTTTCATTCGACTTTACACCTCCTTGGTTGGCATAACCATGGAGGTGTTTTTCTATATAAATGAACAATAATACTCCAAACCTTAACGATTCGTCAGAGGCAAGCCTGCATGCCATTGACTACTGGCAAGTATTGAGAAATCGATACGGGATCATCATCCTGACAACTCTTCTAATTTTTGCCACCGCAGCTATCATCACTTATATCACACCTGAACGGTATGAAAGCACCGCTGTAATTGCGATTCACCCACCCCAAACAGGCATTGATCCGCTTAATATGGGATCAGATGGAGTCACAGGAGCTATTATGAGTCGTAACTATATGCAAACTCAGTTCGAACTCATCACTTCAGAAAAAACCTTAGCAAAAGTAGAGTCCGAGCTCGACCTTTCTTCACAATGGAATGTTGAGACAGACACTGCTATTTCAATACTTAAAGGCATTGTATCAACCGTTCCTATCAGAGGAACAGACCTGGTTGAGATTACGGCTGAGCACAAACAAAAAGATGAGTGCCAACAAATCGCCCAACAAGTAGCCCTTGCCTATAAGAGTGAAAGGGAGCGAGACGAGTCTGAAAACGTAGACCAACAACTTGCAGCCTTAGACTCAGAACTACAAATACAAGAAGATAAAGTCCAAGAAAAACGCAACATCCTAAACAC
>CAYUKP010000235.1:0-3038 GCA_964445335.1 uncultured Verrucomicrobiales bacterium | reverse complement strand
GTCTGATAGTTTTTAGGCATATCAGGATAGAAGTAATTCTTACGATCCCACTTCGATACAGGAGGGGTAGAGCAGTTGAGCATCATACCCGCAAGGATCGTCTTCTCGATGGCTCCAGCGTTTAGGACTGGTAAAGCTCCTGGGAGACCAAGACATGTGGGACAGGTATGCGTGTTTGGCTCGTCAGCAAAGGAGGTTTCACACGCACAGAACATCTTGGTGCGTGTTTTCACTTGGCAGTGGACTTCTAATCCTATTGTTGGGATATAGTCTTCGATTGGCATACTGTGTTTTCACACCAGACCGTGAAAAGAATCAAAGGTAAAAGTGTCAAAATATCTAGACTTTTACTGTTTGCGCAATATATACAAAATGACAAAATTTATAAATGCGCGAACTTTCCTATAAACATATTTACATTAGTGAGGCGAAGGTGGACTTTCACCGAGACTCTCTGGAGCACTTCATTGGAGAATATAGTCCACTTATGCAAGAGTTGGACGTGACAGGATTTATAGCGTATAGGAGGCGCACCTTTTTTCACCTTTTAGAAGGCGCAGATGATAAGGTGCAAACGCTGATGAATCTTCTGAGACGTGATGACCGGCATACGGTAACAAGGGAGTTGATCGCACCACCGACAAAAGAACGCATCTTCCCTCGGTGGCATATGAAGCACATTGTCAACATTGAGCACGCCTCTCTCACATCTAGAGACCGGTTGCAGGTGAAGAACTACTGGGACACGATGTTGCCATTGCGCATGCTCTAAAGGTCGCAATTAAAGAAGTCTTTAAAGACACTCGTGTAGACTTCCCTTTTAAATTCTGGCAACCACTTGAGCTTAAACTCTGATGGGTCGATCCATTTGGCGTCTTGGAATTCGGGTGGTTTTTGGTGGACATTTACCTTTGACCTATCGACTTTGAGTTTGCAGAGAAAGTAGGTTTGCTCTTGGCCGACACAGTTAAACTTCTTTTTCTTTTTTTCGCGCACACCTGCTGGGTATTTGTAACGGTAGATCCCTCGCTGATCGATCATGTCGTAATCTTGAGGATCGAGGCCGATTTCTTCCCAGACTTCCCGATGCAGTGCAGTGATGAAGTCCTCTCCAGGATCGACTCCTCCTTGAGGGAATTGCCACGCTCCTTTGGTTTCTATTCTCTCACAAATAAGGAGTTTATCGTTTTGGTCTAGAATTAAGGCTGCCACATTTGGCCTATATTTTTCCGTTGGAATTGGTGCTTTTACAGACATATGATAAGAAAGGGCATTAAACTAAAGATTTCATGTAGGCTCAACACAAAACTCCTCTGATAGGAAAGGAGCGAGTGTTGGCAAATCAGTCACTCGCAATTCTTATTATTTCCTTGCGTGAAGATTCGCTTATAGATTTCTTTACGGGAGTTTATGTCTATTCTGGAGGTCAAAAATCTTACGACGCGCTTTCATACCAGAGAGGGGGTTGTCAAAGCGGTGGAGAATGTTTCGTTTTCTCTGAATAAAGGGGAAACATTAGGGATTGTCGGGGAGTCTGGCTCTGGGAAGTCTGTGACCTGTTATTCGTTGATGGGGCTCATTCCGAAGCCTCCTGGCAAGATTCATGCCGGAACAGCGATGTTTGATGGACAAGATCTCCTCAAGATGTCGGAGTTTGAGATGATGAATCTACGAGGGAAGCGGATCTCGATGATTTTCCAAGACCCCATGACTTCTCTGAATCCCTACATGACTGTAGGAGATCAATTAATGGAGCCCTTATTGATTCATGAAGGCGTGAAGAAAGCAGAGGCGTGGAAGCGTGCGGTTAAAGGAATGGAAGAGGTAGGGATTCCTAATGCCGAAGAACGGATGAAGGCTTATCCCTTTGAGTTTTCGGGAGGAATGAGGCAACGCATCATGATTGCTATGGCTCTGATCACGCGACCAGAAATCCTCATTGCTGACGAGCCGACGACCGCCCTTGATGTGACGGTGCAAAAGCAAGTCCTAGACCTAATCAAGAAGCAACAAGAAACCCTTGGGACTGCCGTGATTTTTATCACTCATGACCTAGGTGTAGTCGCTCAAGTGTGTGATCATGTCAATGTTATGTATGCAGGGCGGACGGTAGAGCAAGCTTCGGTTCATACCTTATTTACCAATCCTCGTCATGCATATACCCGTGCATTACTGAAGAGTATTCCCGCGAATCATAAGAAGGGAGAGGAGCTTTACACTATCCCAGGATTGCCACCGATCTTGAGTAAGTTGGATGATGGCTGTGCATTCAGAAGCAGAAATACCCTCGGCAGACCAGAACTATGCTTTGAAGATTGCACCCCGCAGTTAACAGAAGTCGGACATAAGCACTTTGTGCAAAACTGTCCAGGATGCCTGTCGTAAGGTCGATTGCGAGGGGAAAGATCTGGTATTCACGTGAAAAGCGCATTATAGTAAACGGGCAATCATGAGTTTTTTTGAAAAGATTTTAGCCGAACCTTTTGTATGGGGGCTCTTATTAGGGCTGTTGGTGTGTGGTTTTGTCTGGAAGACAGAGTTTACGAAGCGTCAACACCTCAAGAAAGACAAGAAGAGGATAGAGAATGAATTGGATGAATTGAAGGGGCACCTTGGTACTCAGCTTAAGATCAATGCCAGAGGGAATGAAACTCTCACCCAACAGTTGGATGAGCTCAAAGAGCAAAACGAAAACCTTAGGGTAAACATTTCCTCATTGCAGCAGAAGCCTGATAAGGCCGAGTTGAAGCATCTGCATATTACAGAATCTGCCGTGCGAATGATGCGAGAGCAGGCTCCGGGGTTTGCCACAGCATGGGAGAAAGCCCTACGAGAAGCAGAGGTCGAATATGAAAACGCCGAAGGCGGACTGACCAAGCTTGTGAAGAAAGTCATCCCTCAATACAATCTAGCCTCTAAGAAAGAGCTAACGATGAAGGATGAGATAGAGGAGTAAGATAATTCCTCATATAAAAGCCTCTCTAGAAGAGGCTTCTTTATTCTGGGAGAATGGGGAGAAACTCTAAGAGCCTCTCATA
>CAYUKP010000234.1:0-3078 GCA_964445335.1 uncultured Verrucomicrobiales bacterium | reverse complement strand
AACATTCGCTCCTTCTAAAGAAATACTATGCAACTCATGCCCAAAGCATGAGATAACACTCAAAATTATGAACAATACTCTTCTTAGATGATGCATAGAACCTTACGTTATGTCAGAAAGACTCGCAACGCAATAGATTACATAAACTATTTATAATTTTTTAAAATTAAACTTTACAATCAAAAAACTCTCTCATTCTTTAATCCCTCTCCCCCCCCTTACAGGGTTTGGTTTTGAGGGGAAATGGGACTCCCAGGGATTCTCCCTGAGCTGGCTTAGGTTGACCCCGTTGGGGGATTTTTTGGTGATGCGTATGTGTTTGAGTGAAGTGGGGAATGTGTGGAAAGAAGGCAGTTTACCTAAAGGAAATCACACGCAAAGACGCAAAGTTTTTTTAGGAGACAATGACATTTGCTCTACTTACTGTTGTCTCTTCAGGGCTTTTTCTAAATCTCCTCTAAAATCATCTCTTAGCCTTGAAGGTTCTAGAGGCTTCACCAAAGGAGCGAACTTTCTCATCCATAAGTTGACTCCTATAAAGTCGGAACTCTTAAAGGAAACTATCACCTCATTTTCGGAAATTTCTTCTATTTCCTGACGCGGGTGGATTTTAGTCTCCCTAATGTAATGAGCAGCGTAATCATAGAGCTTAATTTTCATTAGCTCCCCCTCACCTCCATAATCCCAGATACTAAAAACCCCTTTCTGTAAGATGTTTTGCACAACCTCAGCAGGAGGTTTCTTCTCTCCCACCCACCTTACATCTGATATACGTTTCATATTAAAACGCTCACCCTTCTGCTCACCATAATCGTAGCCGATCAAATACCAAATCCCGTCGCGTTCTTTGAGTTGTATTGGAAACACCTTCCGCAATTTAGCTTCTTTCTCTTCCAACTTTCTGTAAAGAAACTGAATGGGTGATTTATTTATAATATAGCAAGTCAACTTCCCTAAAGGCTCCATTTGACTGTCATGTAACTGATCTGAAGAGGCATCTACAAAGCTACTCTCCGCAAAAGCATTACTCCTAATCTCTGGCTGTTTCAGTAACTTTTTCTTCAGATTAGGGAGCTGCTTCCTAATGAGTGGACTTATCGTCTGGTCACACTTCCCGAACATTATCACACAAGATGCTATTTGCTCATACGATGATTTATTGGATGTTGTTGGGTTGAGGTTCTGATCTTCATTTACGATTTGATACCCGTTATTATTATGACGTATGTCCCACCCATCATTTTTCAGAGCCTTAATCTTCCTCTGTATAGTTTTGTCCGAGACATCCTTCTCTAAACCTGAAATCTCAAGGTAGCCTTCTTTAAGGTGCTTCTTTGTTAATGCCTCTCCCTCTAATAGGCGCTCTAGTAAATAATTTGTCAAATCTGAATACATGTTATCAAACCCTCTAGAACAACAGGACTGGTCAAAAATGTCCACCATTTAAAACGTCATTTTTTCTCCAGAGAGGTCAGGTTTTGGCCAGACCTCTCATGTAAGGTGAGTGGGAATTACTTTGTTAGTAACTCACCTTACAAACACACAAAGAATTCCAAGAAAATTATCCAATAGATCTTATGTCAGAAAATGAACAACTCTCCGAAAGCAAGATGCAGCAAATTCTTGATTACACCTATGGTAAGGTGGTCAATGATGTTCCAGGATTGAAAACCGCACAACAAATAGCAGACGACTACCTCAGCAAGCCTGGCTCGTTGGAAAGCCAGGTCAATAGCCTCATTGCTTGGCAAAACACAAAAGCTGGAACTTCTGGTTTTGTGACCGGCCTGGGAGGGCTCATCACCATGCCTGTAACGATCCCAGCAAACTTAGCCAGTGTCATTTATGTCCAAATGCGAATGATCGCAGCCATAGCCCACATGGGGGGGTATGACCTAAAAGACGATCGCGTCCGCACGATGGTTTACGCTTGCCTGACAGGGAATGCCGCTAAGGAGCTCTTAAAGGATGTGGGCATCCAAGTGGGGAAGAAATTGGCCTACAGCACCATTAATAAAATCTCTGGAGCAACGCTCACGAAAATCAATCAAGCCGTAGGCTTTCGTCTCGTCACGAAGTTCGGAGAAAAAGGCGTAATAAATTTAGGAAAGGCCGTTCCCTTTTTAGGAGGAGTCATTGGCGCTGGTGTGGATGCAACGACAACCAACACCATCGGACACGTAGCGAAAAAGGTCTTCATCCTAAATTAAGTTTCACAACATACGCACATGTCTCAAACTGATCATATCGTCGTATTGGAGGAGCAACAGCAATCCTCTATAAAAGACAACATAACGATTAGGAGAATTTTACTTCATGTGGTTTTATCTGCCGCATGGATTGCAGGATTGTCTAAGCTTTCATTAGGTCTTTATGTCTTCGTCGGAGGAGGTTTACTTGTGACGAGTTATGATATGATCAAAACCCTCATATCGGGATTTTTAGGATTCAAAGGAAAATTCATCAAACTTCTTGTGCTCTTAGTTTCTATCGTCTTCCCCCCGATAATCGGCCTATATCTGCTCTACAAACTCATTGTGAGTATAGACGCTAAGATTAAAGTATGTTGTGGAGTGTCTGTAGGTATATCATTCCTTATATTGACCTGCATAGTGCCTCAAAAGCTCCAAACTTCTCTTGAATTCCCATTTTTCGTAACAGCGTTTCTATGCCTCGTCTTATCCAATCTTGTGGCCTATATAGGTTACGTATTTTTGAGAAGGATGGATTGTAGCGACAAGCAAATCTTCACAACGACTCTGGCTTTGCCGGCCTTACTAGGTCTGACGATCCTAAAATTCACTGGCCTTATAGATTCTGAAGAGGAGGATATGTAAAGCTACTCTCCTAGAGGGGGAATCACAGGCATTCGATTACTCAGGTTCTTGCCCCCCTTTATCAGAGTAACTGATTATTCAGGCTTTTTAAAAAAAACTATTTGAGAAAGTAGCAGATCATTACACAAACCTGCTGCTCAGCTTAAATTTAGAATACGGGAGCTTCAGTCTTGGTTCGCTTCAATGAAGGCACTCAGGTCAACTTGACCATTGGCAGGCACCCAGCTTGGCACATAGGTTG
>CAYUKP010000233.1:0-3084 GCA_964445335.1 uncultured Verrucomicrobiales bacterium | reverse complement strand
GCTGCGGGGACGCTCGTGATCCATACGATGGAGATCGCTGAGCCAGAGATCGAGGAGATTCCAGTAGATGCGATGCGCCCGAGTATGCCTCTGAAGCGGGAGGAGCAGGTCGCCTTTATCGAGTTCGCAAGGAGATTTAGTAAGTTAAGTGAGGCGAGGCAGTTAGAGGTGACCCGATGCTTCGAGGGGATGGCTGGTAAGTCTGGACTGGAATATGCCTTGGGGGTGTCCCGATGGCTCACACAGAATGAAGTATGATATCGCAGAAACAGTTTCAACAGTTACATAAGGAGAGGTGGGATCAGACGAAACAGCTCGTCACGACTCTCCAAGAGAGTAGAAAGGTATCTGCGGAGGAGGCTCGTGCGTTGCCCTCGTTCTTTCGGAAGTTATGCCAGGATCTAGGTATCGCTAAGGAGAGGTTGTATGGGATCAAGCTCTCTAATGAGATCAATGCTATGGTGATGTCACTCTTTCACCACTTGTATCGTAGTCGTAAGACTCTCGCTCCTTGGCGCTTCTTTACGAGATCTGTGCCAGGAGCAGTACAGCATAACCAGCACTTCCTCTGGGTGAGTATCGCCTTATTCTGGATTCCGTTCTTGCTGATGGCTTGTTCTGGGACATGGGGATTACAGTGGATCCAGTCCCTCTTAGGGGCTGAGGGGATGATGAACATGGATATGATGTATGGGAAGGATGGAGATGCCTTAGCTCATGGTCGTGAGACGTATGGGAGCGACTTCATGATGTTCTGCTTCTACATCTATAATAATGTGGGGATCGACTTTAGGTGTTATGCGGGGGGGATCTTATTTGGGATCGGGACCTTATTCTTTACCGTCTTTAATGGATTGATGATCGGCGCTTCTGCTGGGTACGTGGAGGCTGTCGGAGATCCGCAGAAGTTTTGGACCTTTGTGAGTGGGCACTCTGCCTTTGAGCTTGTCGGGCTGCACCTCTCGTCAGCCGCGGGCTTTAGACTGGGGTGGGGGCTGATTAGTCCGGGGAATCAGAGTAGGCTGCATTCTCTCATGCGCAGTGCGCGGCACTCCCTCACCCTGCTGGGTGGGGCGGCGTTCTTGACGTTTTTGGCCGCCTGTATTGAGGGCTTTTGGTCCGCGCATCCGCATCCAGCGACGCTGAAGTATTCAGTGGGCGCAGTACTCTGGGTGTTGACCTTGTTTTATCTCTTTTCGGGAAGGAGGAGTTGGTATGAACGTCCATGACTTAAAGATTTCTCTACGCCCTCGGCATCGTTGGGAGCCTGTTGACTTAGGCTTTCATCTGACGCGTGAGTATTATGGTGATTTATTCAAGATCGGTCTGTGGGGCTTCCTACCATTATGGGTGTTGATCGCATTCTTATGTTGTTCTGTTCCTGGACTGGCGTTTTTCCTGATTTGGTGGCTCAAGCCGATTTATGACCGCTTTTATCTCTATTACTTTAGTCGTCGGATCTTTGGGAGTGAGGTGAGTGTCGGGAGTGTATTGAAGCAATGGCCTCGCTTTCTCTTTGTTCGCTCATTCGGGTTACTGACGTGGAGACGTCTCTCACCTGCTCGGTCGATGATGTTAGCCGTGCGTGATCTCGAGAAGCTTAAGGGGCAATCCTACGGGAAGCGCTGTACGGTATTGAAGAGAATGGGGGGAGAGGTCGCCTCCACGACCACGGTGACCTTACATGTCTGTGAGGAGATCTTAGTCATTGGGTTGGCATTGCTGATCTATCTCTTCATTCCTCAGATGTCAGGCATGTCCTTCGAGAATATAGAACTGTTCATGACCAGTTTAGCCGAGAACAAGGCTTTCACGATTTTGACGAGTCTGTTGCCTGCGATCGTGGTCTTGTTTATTGAACCGTTTTACGTAGGAGCGGGCTTCTGCTTGTATCTGAACAGTCGTAGTTCGCAAGAGGCGTGGGATATCGACTTACAGTTTAAGGGGTATGCCGAGCGGTTGAAAAAGAATATGCTGACTGTGAGTCATTCGATCGGGGCAGCGCTCTTATTGGGGCTCTTTGCAGTAGGTGGTGTAACGGAGGCCAAGGCTGAAGAACGTTCGCCTCAGGAGGTGTTAGAAGAGGTCTACGCTCATGAAGACTTTAAAGTGAGAACACAGAAGGTTCCTCAATGGGAGCGTTCTGACCAGATGAATGCTTTTGAGAAGTGGCTAGAGGAGTTATTTGGCTCCCGAGCGGGGAGTGGCTCGGCGACTACGTTTGGGGAGGGCGCATTGATGGTGTTTGCGATCGTGATCTTGGTCGCGTTAGTCGTTCTGGTGCTCGTAGTCGTATTACGGAGCTTGTCAGATCGTGATCCGTCTAGTGATCCAGGACCGCAGAAGGTCAAGCCCTCGGTGGTGATGGGGATGGAGGTATCCCGCGAGTCTCTGCCCAAGGAGTTATTACAGGCTGCCCGAGAGGCTTGGAATACTGGAGACGCCAAGCTGGCCTTATCCCTGTTGTATCGAGGGGCGGTATCGGACTTATTACTACAGCATGATGTAGAGATACAGAGCTCTGACACGGAGTTAGAGTGTCTCAGGGCTGTGCGAAAAGGAACAGAGCCCTCCCTGGGAGAGTACTTTCATTTACTCACACAGCACTGGATGACCGTTGCTTACTCCAATGATCGAGTGCGAGATGAGGAATTTAACATTTTACAAGAGACATGGCCGTTCAAAAAATAGTGATGAAGATCGTCACCTGTCTAGGGGTGGCTCTGTTCTTGGCGAGTTGTGGCAAGATCGAGTATGAGGAGGTCGAGACTGGGTGGTCTGGTCTGGCTAAGGTAGATAAGTTTCTCGCAGCCTCTCGCTTTGTGCGGGGGATGGGGATCGAGTCTGGGAGTTACCCGAGCCTCCCATCGTCCCCCCCACCAGAGGGGACGCTCTTATGCATACCAGCTTCTGCGATGCAGGGGCAGGGTATCTTAGAGGAAATTGATGACTGGATCTCGGAAGGAGGACACATGGTCTGCTTCCTCCAGATCGAGAGTGAGTCCATATTTTGGAGTGAGGATATGAGTCCTATCGATAACTTTTTAGACTACTATCACCTCGAGCTGAAAGTGAGAGAACATG
>CAYUKP010000232.1:0-3087 GCA_964445335.1 uncultured Verrucomicrobiales bacterium | reverse complement strand
CAACAAGTCCGAATTGATCCTCGACGTGCAGGTAGTATTTACTTGGGATAGGTGCAGCACCGACGAAGACTTTTTTACCAATAATCAAACTCGGAATAGAGACCTTCCCTGCGATGTTACCATTTTCAATGTTGAGCTGCTTCGCGGCTTCTAAACTCTCTGTGACCCATTCTTTATGCTTAGCTGTGATTTCATTCAGCTTCGCCATCCCTCCCAATGCTACACTAGCTGCGCGTCTAACCGATGCGAGATCTGCCTTCATTGTTCGATCGAGAATTCTCTGGCTAATTTTCTTATAGAGGTCAGGCCTCTCTCTCCAGAGGGACAACATGACAAGGTGGGTTTGGTCTGCATTTTGGTCTTTCCCTATTCCGGGGAGAGACATGAGAGAGAGTTTATCTTCTCCGTAATATTCCACCATATCTATGAGGAAGCGCTTTAAGCGAGCGCAATAAGGACAGTTATGATCCACAATCGCGACCATGATATACTCTGCATCTGGATTTCCGTTGACCGGGTAAGATCTGACATCGAATTTATGATTTTCATTATGGAGCGTAATCATACGTGGAGCGTCAGGAGCAAGCGTCGCAGGATCCTCAAGTCTAATGTTCTTAGACGTACCTAATAGGGAACGGTCTTCCTCTGCGGACTGCATCTGCACGGCAGCAGTAAGGCTCGTAACGACTAGGGCGGTCAGAGCTCCAGAGAGAAGAGGAGTCGAGTTCCCCTTCTTGCCTCCGTTGGCTAGGGCCTGTTTCATCCAGGTATAGACGAGGACTGCCCCGATCGTAGCGACAATATGTGTGGCGGTGCACCATGGGCAAAATGCTTTTAAAAGCACGAGTTGCACGATGCCAAACCAGAGCGCAGCCAATGGGATCATGGTGATGCAAACCAACACACAAAAGCGCAGAAACGACGTGCTACGGATTTTTATAAAGAGACTCGGAAGGGTTGCGAGAATAAGAGAACCATAAATTCCAGCCCCTAATAAACTGACAGGAACGCCTAAGAGCTTAGAGTATTTACTATTTAACACCAACCCACAGGACTTCTCCTGTCCACAACCAGCGACCGCGTCACTCGTTAATGAGGTATACGCAAGATAAGAAGCTAACAGAATCGCAATACCTAGAAGCAAACGGCCTATTACTAAGCATTTAGAGCTCCCTTGGAACGCCTGATTTTTTCGATTCTCTTGAGCAGAAACAGTATCCTTTTGGTTTCCTTTTGCCATGATACATGATGCTTACTGTATTTCATCGGTATTATAAAGACTTCTTAACTCTATATTTTAGAAGCTTCGTGATGCCCGATACTCATTATAGAATCATGAGTGGATCAGACTGCTAGCGTCCAGAGATCCGGAGAAAAGCCTTTTAACACTCAGGATTGGAAGCCCAAGCCTGTAGGTAAACATGATTAAACTTGAGCATTCCCCCTGAGTCAGGCTATTTTGAGCGGGTCCAAGTGGCTGATTTCCCCAACAAGGAGACGCCCTTAAATGCACGCATTTTGAGAGTGTTTTTGTCCTCTAACCACAGCTTCCCCTGATAGGTCTTTCCACTTCTGGAATCATAGACGCTACCGCCGCTCCACTTGTCGCCCTCTTTGGTAAACCCATTGACAATTTGTAACCCAATAATTTTCCTTTGTCTCAATTGAGGGTTAGGATTATGGCTATCATAAGTTGACGACCTGTTTGTGGAGATAATTTTAGCAGAAAGCACTCCATTTTTGACGACCACCTTTATTTTTGCGGCCTTGTCGTCCTTCTCCCATACGCCCTCAATAGTTTCGGCAAATGTGAAGACGGTAGTGCACAATAAGAATAATACTAATTTTAAACAAGTTTTTATCACTCAAAATTAGCACACATACACACAATTAATCAAATAATTTAAACTAAATCACTCATATTGAATATTTTTACGCAATTGCAATTCGATTGGAGTCTATCGATGTGTCATCTAGGGAAATCCCACCACTCATCAAGATGCCTGCCCCCGATATGTGGTTGCAGTTTTTTAAAGATTTCGCATTGTTCAGTTACGCTTCTTCAGAATCTACAGGTCAAAAGCTTGCTCAGGGGCGAGGTGCTGAGTAGTTACAAAAGATTTAACTAAATAGAATTTAAATGAATACTGATAACACCGAGAAACCCGTCATCATTGGAGGGGGGCAAGGCCCAATGGCTGGAGTCATTTTCCACCGCAAGATTATCGAACATACGAGAGCAGATCGAGGAGACCGAGATATGCTAGAGGTTTTTCATGTATCTTGTTCTCGCTGGATTGAGGAGCGTATGGCTTTTCTCAATGGAGAAAGTAATGAGAATCCTGCTACAGGGATGTATCGAGCACTTCACACATTGTCAGCAGGATTACAGGAATTGGATACAGAAGTCGTCATTGCCATTCCTTGTAATACTTTTCACGCACCTAGCATTTTTAAGGAACTTTCGCGCTTATTGGAGTTCGGAATGAAGGTTCCATTTACCTTATTAAATATCATTGAGGTAACGGCTTCTCAAGTTGCATTAGATTACCCGACTAAAGAGAAAATTGGTGTGATAAGTACTGTTGGATCAAGAGATCACAAAATTTTTCATAAGCCTTTTGAAGCCCTTAATAAAACGGTAATTGAGGTCAGTCAGGAATTACAAAAAGAGGTAAGCGAGATCATTTTAGATGTGAAAGCTAAAAATAAAGTGCAGGAAAACCACATTTCTGCTCTTAAACTCTATTGTGAAGAGCTGAAAGCTCAAGAAGCAGAAGTTGTTATATTGGGATGCTCAGAACTTTCACTTATTTTTATGGAGTCTCCCATAGAATTTAGTTTGCCGATCATAGACCCCGTTGAAATTCTTGCCCGCAAGACTATTGAGGTCGCAGCTGGTAGCAATCGCCTGACCAAGTTAAAGACCCCATCTTATTAAGAAACCTGATTCCGTTAGCTAGATTCTTACCTGTCTGATTTAGAGCTGAAATCCTCAAAACTTACCGCCAAGGCTACACTTTGAGGAGCGGAAAAAATTGGCTCTTCGAACCGGTCGCATGACAGATTGTTAAGGGTAATTAAAGT
>CAYUKP010000231.1:0-3128 GCA_964445335.1 uncultured Verrucomicrobiales bacterium | reverse complement strand
CAACCTATGTGCCAAGCTGGGTGCCTGCCAATGGTCAAGTTGACCTGAGTGCCTTTATTGAGGCGAACCAA
Source organism: uncultured Verrucomicrobiales bacterium (assembly GCA_964445335.1). Taxonomy (GTDB): domain Bacteria; phylum Verrucomicrobiota; class Verrucomicrobiia; order Verrucomicrobiales; family Akkermansiaceae; genus WTJZ01. The sequence goes on along the minus strand of CAYUKP010000231.1, from coordinate 3,057 downwards.
GACTAACAATTCGAGAGAATAAGTTTTTAAGCTGAGAGAACGCTTGAGTAATTCATTCAAGTGTGAACTCAGCTTTTTTGTAGGGTTCTGATACTATTTGGCCTCTATGCGTAGTCGCAAAGCATCAGGGTGTTTCTTCTTAGCCAGATACCTAACTGCATGCCGAACCAGCCATTTCATTTCTTTTGTTGGGGTGTCGTCCAACCAAGATTTACAAATGATTATGACCCAATCAGGATGTTGTTTTGCAAGATCTCCTAAATGATTTGCGACACTTCGTGTGACATAACGCTCTGGATCATGTTGTAAGACATCGAGGATGGGAAAGGTAAGAGTAGGGTCGTTGAGAAAATGCGGTAACTTTATCCCCCAAGGGAGGGTGGGCCTTGAGCCTTCACTTGCCAATCTCCTGACATGAGGGTTGGGGTCAAATACCCATTCTGAGAGTTGGAGGAGCACTTCTTGTGGATACTTCTGGAGAAAGGGGCGAATAGCAAACTCTGAAGTAAACCGTGTCGTGAGCTCATATAGACCTTGGCAGGAAGGGGCGAGGTGATCGATTCCATATTGTGCGATAAAGCTACTGTGAGGAAGGTAGAAAAAAGTGCTTACTCCTAAGTCTCCGACCTCTGTTCGTTTGGGGGTAAAAGACGCAATGAGGGTTTGGAGATCATCAGAAAAGCGTCCACTAAGGTGGGATTGTAGGCTCGATGCAATATGTCGAGAGCGCTCCATCAAAGAAAGACGTTCTAAACCGTCGAGAGCGCAAGACGTAAAGGATTCTATAGGGAAGTCAGACTGAACATATTGGATATTCATTCCAAGTTGCCTTATCGAGGGTTCTGATAAAACGCTTTTTAGAGGGACTCCTTTTTTAATACTGCTTGGGAAGGGTGGAATACAAGGACGACGTGGCATGAGTATAGGATATTAGTTTGTGTTTTCTCCCAAAGGAGCCATTGAGTGACTCAAACGTTTATTTATACGAGATGTCTAGTTTCTCCAAGAATTCAGTAAAGGTTGGAGTAATGACCTGCCATGTTATCCTACTTGTATGAGGGGTCCAATTTGAGCCAATCACTCTAGGGTTCGTTTGTGAGGTGCGATAATCTAAGGCAATGGCAATATCGTCTCCAGGATTGCGACAGACTGCAATGAGCAGAGACTGCTCTACATCTCTCCAAGGTAATTGTTTAGGAAGGAGGCATAATGAGCCAATATATTCTCTAAACATTGTATCGACTTTTCTTTCGGTATCGAATGTTAAACGGGATGTTCGTTTGATGGACTCAACCGTCGTGAGAAAGTCTAGTGGCTCGCCGTTAAAGAAGGGGGCTATTGTTTCGATCTGTTTATCAGTGGGTTGCTTCCAATCACCTGATGCGATGAGTCTCAATAGCAGAGGTGTAATGTAGATATTTTCCGGCATCGTTACACGTTGAAGTGTTTGTGGTTCAGAGGGATGTAATGGAGCTTTTCAAGAGTTTGATTTTTACCAGTTCGGCTGATTGTCCATATGTGTCTATTAGTCCAAATAAAAACATTACCATAGGGATTGATAGCAAGAGCTTGGAAAGAGTCACCTTGTCGTTCGACATCTTTTTGTTCTACAATAATTCCTTTATTGGGATTGTTGTGATACTCTTCGGGCAGAGAGCCATCTGTTTTTTTCCTGAAGGCCTGAGAGGTGTCAGTTCGGCTTTGATATGAATCACCTCTTTCAGGAGTAAGAGGGTAAATTACAAATTCTCTCCACGATGTTGAATAGAGCATGTGATAGATAAAACATAAGAAAAAGTGAGAGGCGAAACTGTTTTTGCAGAGTAGTTTTACCTTTTTATTTAGCCAATGAATTTCTAGACATAATGAGGTTTTCTTTGATTTTTTACTGCTTTATGGGAAGATATTTTTCAGAATGAGGTTTCTGTGCTGTAATTGAAGCCGACGTTAAGGGGAGAAATTTAGCTTAATTGCACAACTTTAAGCGAGAAATCTGCCAACTCCAGCTTAGCTGTAAGCCAAGACTAACAGTGCCCGCCTCCAAAGCTGTAGTGAGAGGATTACCAGTAAAAATAAGCTATTTATAAAGACTACTGAAATGTTGAGAATAGATGGGATTTTGTTTAACTTCTTTTCTTTTTTCTACAATGTTTTCCGAAATAAGTATCAGGCAAATAATCACTAGCAGAAACCATATACCTGGTTGCATAATAAAAAGAACTGGAGGTGTGATCAATAATCCAGCTGCTACTCTCACACTCCTTAAATGAGAAAGCTTTAAAGTTCTCTTTATCCATGAATATGGTCTTACCAAATAATTTTGCTGAGTTATCTGAGGCAGCATTTCATTTTGCTAATCGCTCTAAAAAATGGACGTTTGAAGATTCATCTCTTGAAGGTGTGTATATTCAGGAGTATTGGACACCAGACCTTATTCGTAATGGTGAGGATTCTGTAACATTTTATCAAGCGAATACTGATGTTTTTGAAGACCTGAAGCAGTTTGTTTCAGCTATTACAATCATCTCATTTGAGGATTTGTACTCTATTGATGAACATGCATCAGAGCTTTCGAAGATAAATGCTGAGGCTATATCGAGGGATGCCTTTAATGAGAGGTGGTACAAACATGCATCTCTGGTAGCTAAGCAATTAATTAAAGCTCCTAGGGAAATAATTCATGCCTATTCTACATATAACGACTGGAACCACGTTACGATTTTTGCAGAGAATACTCAAGGTTACTACGCTTTAATGTGGGAGACTTCAGCTTAGACTGCAATTTCTTAGGTTATGTGAATTTTGGCGTTAAACTGAGAGAGCAAAGTCAGAAAGAGCCCTTTTTAAGCAGGTTAGTTGGTGTGAGGGTTCTATTTGCTAAGAAAAAATAAAGTGATGATTTTAACTGTGGATTATGTAATCTGTTGCGCTGTGTATATTTCTGACATAATGTGAGGTTCTATGCATAATTTAAGAAGAGTATTTTACACAATGTTGAGTGCTATCTCATGCTTTGGGCATGAGTTGCATAGTATTTCTTTAGAAGGAGCGAATGTT
>CAYUKP010000230.1:0-3145 GCA_964445335.1 uncultured Verrucomicrobiales bacterium | reverse complement strand
TTATATTCCTACCTTTATTGAGCAAGGAATCGTAAGGCCTGTGAAGGAAACGGAGCCTAGTGGAGGAGTTAGTGGGTTGGTAAGTTATGTCAGCCCTCAATTTAAAGAAGGTAAAGTTTTAGAGAAAGGGCATGTTATTGCGAAAATTGATTCGACAGAGCATCACGCTTCTTTGGCAGAGGCTCGGATGAGGTTTTTGGATGCTCAATTGAACGTACAGGAGTGTGAATTGCAGACAAAGCTGGCTCAAGAGGAGTGGGAGATTATGCGACCGGGTAGCCAAGCTCCAGTAGAGTTCTTAAAGCTTCCACAGTTAGAGTTAGCGAGGTCTCGGTATAGCGTGACGGAAGCTTTAATAAAGCAAGCAGAGCGCAATCTAGAACGGTGTAAGATTGTGGCACCCTATCATAGTAAGGTCAAAAAATGTAGTATCACTGAAGGGCAGTTTATAGAAAGGTCTGATCCGGTGGGCATTCTGTATTCCCATAGAGAATGGTACGTAGAATGTGACCTCTTAGAGAAGCAGGTGAAGGAGTTAGGAGGTCATAATGCCTTAAGGGCAACTCATGTGAAGGCCCTATCTTATAAAGACTGTGCTTTAGGCGTTCGGTCGGTTGGGGGGTATATCGAGAAGGATTCAGGGACTTTAAAGGTTTTATTAGAGCCTAAAAAAGAGACTCCATCTGTAGAGGTTGTCTTTGGTTCCTTTATCAATCTGCTCTTTATGGCACCACTATCACATTCTGATGCGTGGACGAGTGAAGCTCTCAAGGTAGGAAAGGAGAGCTTGTATAGAAATTATTTAATAGGAGTGTCGTCTGAGCAGACGTTGAGCCTTACCCCAATTAAGGTTCTAAAGAGGGAGGGGGGAGAGTATTATGTCGTATCCGAAGATGGCTCGTATCCAGCCTTTGTCGTGAAGACTCCAGTGCATTTACCCATTGAAGGTGCAAAAGTTCATATAAGGAGTCGAGAGTGATTGTTACCCATTTAAGCTGATGAAGGAGTTAATCAAAAGTTTTTCGCAAAATATCATAATGGCTCAGAGCATTATGGTGATTGTTTGTCTGCTTGGCTTTTTGTCTTGGTGTCAGTTGAATACTCAGAGTATGCCGACAGCGGTGTATGAGGTGGTCGAGGTTAAGGTGTCTTACCCGCTGGCTACCCCGACTGAAATTGAAACCCAAGTCCTGACCCCTGTAGAGCGATTGTTGGTAAGTGTCGAGGGAGTGAAGAGACTGTCGTCTTATGCTTATGAAGGGATGGGGCAAATTCATTTGTTTATAGATTCCAAATATGACGCAAAAGAAGTGGAAGAGAGGGTGGAGAAAAGCCTTAATACAATAACGGGGCTACCGAAAGGAGTGAGGGAAATTTCTTCTTCTCTAATAAAGTTTAAAGAAGCCCTTATGTATCTTGCGATCACGTCAGACCAGCCAATGCATACGTTAGAGAATGTAGCCTTGGAAGTCAAAAAGGATTTATTAAAGGCGCAAGAATCCCTACCTCAAACCTTTATAGACAAGCTGAAGCGTTTCATACGGTTGTCAGAGACGATTACATCAGTGGAGATTATCGGACATAAGCCACCTCATAAGGTGATAGAACTCTCGCAGGCAGACTTGATTCGTTACCAGCTTTCCCTAGAGGAGGTGGCGGAGAGCTTGCGTAAAAATGCAGTGGAACTCCCAGGGGGGACGATCGACGGGATAAGAAGCCAAGTTGCAGTGAGAACGTCCTCCACCTTCCAAACAGAGGAAGAGTTACTACAGACGACAATTCAGCGTTCTACACAAGGGAGAAGCTTAAAATTGCAAGATATCGCAACCCTTAAGCTAGGGCATGATCAGCCCAATCCCGTGACTACCTTCAATGGGAAAAACGCCCTTTTTATCCGTATCGACCGCATGGGCAGTCAAGATATTCTAACGCTTCAAAAAATGGTGATGAGCTATTTAGATGAGGTGCAAAGGTCAGAACGATTTCCTAATCATGTGACGCTTACAGCCTGGCACGATGCGAGTGATGAGGTACGTAACCATTTACGTATTATGAAGGCGAATGGGCTGACCGGAGGACTCCTTGTTCTCGTCATACTTATGGTATTCTTTACCCCTAAATTAGCCTTATATGTTGCCTTGGGGATTCCTTTTTCAATCGCAGGAACCTTATTCTTAATGCCTCATCTTGGAGTAACGGTTAATACAGTCTCACTGTTTGGCTTTATCGTCGTTTTAGGTATTGTGGTGGATGATGCCATTGTGGTAGCGGAAAAGATCTACACATACATTGAACGAGGGATTCCTTCTCATCAAGCCGCGTGGCAAGGAGCGCATGAGGTCGGAGTGGTGGTGATTTTTGGCGTGTTAACTACAGTCGTAGCATTTTGCCCAGTTCTGACACTTAGTGGAGAGACTGGGCAAATGTGGGATGATTTACCTTTAGTGGTGATTCCCACCTTATTATTTTCCTTATTGCAGGCCAAGCTTGTTCTCCCTGCTCAGTTGGCCAATCTAAAAAAACATCAGAACAAAGAAAATCGCTTTAAGAAATATTTCTTAGTCTTCTTTAAGCGTTTATTTGGGGTATTCCATACCTTATCAAAGGTAGTATATGTTCCGTTTTTACGAATGTGCTTACAGATGAGATATTTCGTCTGTGGGAGTTTTGTTGCGATACTAATAGGCACAAGCTTTTTGGTCTATAGCGGCCACGTGAAATTGGTCTTTTTGCCGACGGTCGACGTAGATATATTTTCTATTAATTTGACGCTGAGACCAGGAATGTCTCCTCAGCAGTCTACGGCAGTGATACACAAGATTGAGACATTTCTAGATCAGCTTGAGCAGGAGTATGGGACGAGCGGAAAGAAACCATTGATTGAACACAAAAGTATTTCAATCGGCCATGTTCCTATTGGAGGAGAGAATGTCGGGGACAAAAATGTTGGGCAGGTTTCCATCGAGCTTGTAGAGGAAGAATATAGGGACGTCTCGATGCAGCAATATGCGATTACCTTGGCCGGTTGGATTAAGGCTCTTCCTGAGGTGAGGTCTCTAGAATTTGATTATGAGAACGGACAGTCAAAGCTCTACGTAGATGTCATATCAGAAGATAGAGAGCATTTGAGAGAAGCCATGAAATG
>CAYUKP010000229.1:0-3191 GCA_964445335.1 uncultured Verrucomicrobiales bacterium | reverse complement strand
TCACTCCCAAAACTGCGGTCTATTATCCACATCAGAGGCATCAAATACGAGTCCCTTAAACAAACGTTCATAATAATACATTCGGAGGTTCTGATGGAAGGCTCTCATCTGATCTTCATAGCCTAGTATGGCCACGGTGTCTGTTGCTGCCCAACGCTCGAAGGCTCTCTGAACAAAACTAGCTGGCGAGAAAAAACTCCACTGACCAGCAAGGGTATCACGCTTGAGACGCCCATGACGGTATGCTCGACTCAGACGCTCAGCTTTTTGGTCACCAACTTGCTGAAAGGCATAATACCACTTCCACTCAAACCCCTTACTGACCTCTGTATAGGGTGCTAATTCAGGATGCTTCCAGACAAAGGGTTCGAAGGTTTCTGACTTGGGTAAATCCCACGCATCGTTTACCGCCTCCCTCTGAGTCATCAGGATCTCGCTTCCTGAGGGCATAGGTGTAGCCTTGGCACTCACCTCACTCAGTAACACTGGTAAGATACCACAAAGAACGATCCATAAAGCGATGAGAGAGGTCAAGTTTAACCCTCTAGCTGCGTTAGGTCTGGCTATCATAAAGCAAAGCGTAGCCCAAAACACGAGATAAGCCCCGCCTAATGCACTAGCCTTGATCAAGATCAGCAAACTCGTTTGCGACAAGATGCCACCAACCCAAAGGGGAAGCCATACCATCAGGCATAATCCAAAAACTCTAAGTGCGACTCTAGGAAACCAAAGCCCTAAACCACTCCCTTTAGTCGATATAAGAAGCTCCAGTCTACCAGCGATCTTTTCTCCCGAACGTAGATCATACAAAAGAAAGATCACAAGTAAGGGGCTGACTACAGCGAGGAGAAAGGCATAGTCGAAGCGCCCCACAAGTGAAAAGTCAGGGTTAACGACGTCACTCTCGTAGATTTGCCCCTCTAGAGCCAGCATCCGAATCCGATGCTTCCAAGGCAAGCTGTCTCGTAAACCCATCGCAGCAAAAGCAAAGGATGAAGGGGCATCATAAGTCATATGAAACGTGTAATACGCAAGACTCCCCCAATCCGTTTTTTCAGACAAGATCACCTCTTGCTCCTGCTCATCTAAGATCCGTAACTCTCTAATTTCGTTCCTTTGCGAATGGACTTCATACACACCCAAAGTCACTGCAACACTTGCCAAAAGTAGAGCCCAACCAAAAATCCATGCACACGACCGATCTCGCATCAAAAACCTTAATTCATTCATCATATCGTCAATTTCTTACTGGTGCAAAACATGCCCCCTAACAACAACCCAAACCACCAAACTAAAGTAGAAAACGGCATAAGTGCTTGCTTCATACGAGAAGATACAGACGCTACAGAAAACCGAAACTCCTCTAATGACTGCCAATTTTTAGAACTGACCCGAGCAGCGTCCAACCCTTGGTCATTTGCATTACGGTTCACATCAAGCGTATAAGACAGCTGCTCTTCGTGGACTTTATTAAGATGCTGAACAAATTTAAATCGCAACTCTTCTGCCTCTCTGAGGAAACGGTGAAATGACGCCAAGTCTGTCCCTGCTAAGTCGCGGGAGATAAAGTCAATGGCCACAAATGGGGAAAGGTATGACATGAGGCGTAACATCTCACTCTGTCTCGACTCTTGCCTCATACGACGGTGGGCGTATTCATTCATGACATGCGTCAGTTTACGCTCACTAACCTGTGACAGAAGCCCTCGATAATTGATAGGCAACTCCTCTAGCGTCTTTACGCCATACTGTTGTAGAGTTTGCGCCTTAAACTGAGCAAATTTAGGATCAGAGGCATTATGTCCATTACCCAAGGCTCTAATATCTCTCATCATTTTAATATCTGTCTGGAACTTCCCATCGATCGGAGACCACGCACTAATTACCGCCACTCCAACACGAGGTAAGACAAGGGAAATAAGACACCAGAGCGCTAGTAAGCTCCCAAGCGCCACTCCTCGCTCCTTTACCATAGTCGAAACAAACAAAATCAAGAGCACCCACACTCCAAAGTATAGGCCATAACTCAGATACATAACGCCTCCAAGCACAAGGGCTTCCCCCAGAGTCATCGCGTATGCTATCAAACAAAGAGCAGGCAGTAAGATCCAAAACACCAGCGCCCCTAAAGCCAAGCCCTTACCCAAGAGGATTTGAAGACTTGTCACGCCCTGCGCCAATAAAGTTCTCAACGTTTGACTCTCTCGCTCACGAATCAGAGAGGGATATCCAATGGCTATCAAAAATAATGGCACCAACAGTTGATAAACCCGCGCCACGCTTAAGCTCCCAACACCTCCCAACCGAGGCTTCTTACGCTCATCCGAAAACATAGCGGTATTTTGATGGTGTCCTTCGAGAAAGATACTCTGTCCTGTAACCTCGTCTATTCCTGGATCAAAGATCGCTAATGGCGCGGGAGATCGAAACACATAATGTCCATAATGAACCATCCGATGAGGATGCCGATCAGGTTGAGCCTTGAAGTTCTCTTCCGCATGACTTTGGTGATGTATCCGCTCATGACGAGCCTTAGACATTCTAGAGGCCGTCAGAAGTGACGATGCTCCTATCAAAAAACTGAGACAAAACAGCGATACCAAAACGAAGCGAGAACGCATCCAATAACGCCATTCTTCTGCACAAATCAGCAATACAGTCTTCATCCTAAGCCTTTTTGGTAAATGCATGATGCACAGTGTCGGTATCAATCACCTTCCCTTCCTCAGCAGCGAAGTGCCCCACAAAGCAACCGTCCTGTAAAAGACCAATCCGGTGAGCCACCTGACACGCTCCATAAACATCATGTGTCACCATCAAAATGGTTCGGCCTTCCTGTGCTAAATGGCGCACGAGCGCATTAAACTCATCAATCGCAATTGGGTCTAACCCTGAAGTCGGCTCATCCATCAATAGCACAGGTGTCTTGCGTAAGAGAGCCAAGGCAATCGCCACCTTCTGACGCATTCCTTTCGAATACTTAGATAACACTTTACCTCGTTGCTCAGGTTGTAATCGCACCTGATCAAGAGCCTCGTCCAAAGTAGACTTAGAAACCTTTATTTGAGCTAACGAGAGAAAATACTCCAGATTTTCATAAGCGGACAAGTGAGGGTAAAGACTCGTTGACTCAGGTAAATATGCGACTTTTTTTAAAATTTTTTTCAGATCTTGGCTGATGTCATAACCTA
>CAYUKP010000228.1:0-3196 GCA_964445335.1 uncultured Verrucomicrobiales bacterium | reverse complement strand
CAGAGAAGCGTTCTCCAAGAATAATATCTGATATTTTTAGAGATTTTTTCTTTTGGTAGGTGGAGAAAGTCGTAAAAATTACGTATGCTAAACTTTACGGTTCATGAAATTAGGGTGTTAGGGTGTCTTATCGAAAAGCAATTGGCGACCCCTGACTATTATCCGATGACTGAGAATGCACTTGTATTGGCGGCAAACCAAAAGACCTCCCGAGATCCTGTCATGGCTTTGACTTCTGAGGAGGTAGAGGAGGCATTAGGAGCGCTCTCGCGTAAGGAGTTTGTAGAGCAAGTGAAGGTCTCAGGTAGTCGCGCCTTTAAGTTTCGTCAGCGATTAGACCTACGATGGGGGATCAGCACGATAGACGCGGAGACTCAGCGGGATATTTTGGCCGTGTTGGCTGTGTTAGCTCTAAGGGGATCTCAGACCTTAGGCCAGATTCGCCAAAGAACTGAGCGGATGTTTCATTTTTCCGACATTTCTCAACTGCAACCTATCATAGAAGAGCTACAGCAAGACACTGAAGAGCGTCCGGCTCTGATCGCGGAAGATCTAAACGCTACCGGGCGTGAAACACGCTATATTCACCTTTTGGGAGATCATCCCTCCTCTGCTGGCAATGTTGTAGCTCCTATGTCACCGACGCTTAAAATGGGATTAGAGGAAAAGATTCAGCTCCTCGAAGAACGTGTGGCGAAACTCGAAGCCCTCGTTGGTGTAGAGCAAGATGAAGCTCTGGAGGAGACAGAGGATTCTGAGGCAGAATAAGACCCGTTGTAAGGGTGCTGAAGAGAGAGTTGAAACTTTTTTTAAAAAAACTCTCACTTTTAGGTTGCATTCAAATATTTTTTATAGTAAGCGTGTTCACGCAATAATTTGACCCGTTCGTCTAATGGTTAGGACTCCAGATTTTCATTCTGGCAATAGGGGTTCGACTCCCCTACGGGTTGCCACTTCTTTGGAAGTGCTGTCAAAGAGTTGCTAAATATTCCTAATGTCTCGTTCGTCTAATGGTTAGGACTCCAGATTTTCATTCTGGCAATAGGGGTTCGACTCCCCTACGAGATGCCAATATTTATTCTTTCTGCAATTTTTTTAGAGGGAAACAATTTCTCAAGAGATTATATCTTGATTTGCACTTATTCTCCTTCATATATACTATGAATTACTATTTTAGAGAATTGTGCAACCTGACGTTACGGAAGAACTAAACAAACTGTTATCAGAGAGAATTGTGATCTTAGACGGTGCCATGGGCACGACAATTCGTGAGTATAAGCTCACGGAGGAAGATACACGAGGAGAAAGGTTTGCTGATACCATTGAGGATTTGAAAAACAATGGAGACATTCTCTCCTTAACACGACCAGATGTTATTTCGGACATTCATCGACGTTTTTTAAATGCGGGGTCAGATATTATTTCGACCAATTCCTTCTCAGGCACCAATCTCGCACAATCTGAATTTTTTGTGGAAGACCCTCGGAAGACGGGAGGCATTAAAGATCCCGAGTTTTATCAGACTCAAGTGTTGGAGAATGCCGAACTCACCGATTTGGTCTATGAGTTAAATTATGCTTCAGCACAGCTCACGCGTAAGGCATGTGATGACATTGGTTCTGACACGGGGATTAAGCGGTATTCTACGGGAGCCATTGGCCCTCTAACGGTATCTCTGACAAATGTGGTAGATCCTAACGACACCTCCTTCAGACCTGTAACTTTTGATCAAGTCATGGGAGACTATAAGCGACAGGTGAATGCCCTTATCGATGGAGGAGTGGACATCCTTATGGTGGAAACGATCTTTGATGCGCTCAATGCTAAGGCCGCCTTGGTTGCCTGCCAGGAGGTCTTTGAAGAGCGAGGACAAAAGTTACCTCTTATTATTTCCGCAGCTGTTGGGCGTGGTGGAGAAACCATGATTTCGGCTCAGAAAATCGAGGCGTTGTGGAATTCTACTCGTCACGTCTCCCCTCTAGCGATCGGACTGAACTGTTCTTTAGGGCCAGATTTGATGGCTCCCTTTGTTGAGGAGATCTCAGCTAAGGCTCACACTCATATTTCGGTGTATCCTAATGCGGGCTTACCTAATCCACTGGCACCTACAGGATTTGACCTAGAACCGCATCATATGGCGGAATACACTAAGGAATTTGCTGCCAAAGGGGTGATTAATATTATGGGCGGATGTTGTGGTAACACCCCCGCTCATATCGAAGCCATTGCCCAAGCAGCACAAGGTCTGAGCCCTCGTATCGTTCCTACTCTCCAATAATTCTTCTCTTAACACCCTTACAACTTTTAACTCCCTCGGGGATTCCACCCTCAGAACTTATATGAAACCAATTGAACGCGTGCTCCGTCTGGCTGGAACAGATGCATACAATCATACGACAGATAAAAACTTTCTCATGATCGGGGAGCGAACCAATGTCGCTGGTTCTCCAAGATTTGCTAAACTCATTAGAGAAGGGAAGCTTGAAAAGGCCGTCGACATTGCTCGACAGCAAGTCGAAAACGGAGCGAATGTGATCGATATTTGTTTCGATGACGGACTCATTGATGGCAAGGCGATGATGGGGCAGTATTTGCGACTGTTGCAAGCGGAGCCTGATGTGGCCGCGGTGCCGATTATGGTGGATTCTTCTAAGTGGGAGATTATCGAAGAGGGATTAAAGTATTTACAAGGTAAGGGGATCGTCAATTCGATCTCCCTAAAGGAAGGAGAAGACGCCTTTCTGAAGAACGCTAAGATTGTTAAAAAGTATGGTGCAGCCGTAGTTGTGATGGCCTTTGATGAGGAGGGGCAAGCGGCGACTTATGAGGAGAAAATTAGGATTTGCAAACGCGCCTATGACCTCCTGATGACCGTAGACTTTCCTCCCGAGGATATTATCTTTGATCCCAATATTCTCACGGTAGCTACCGGGATCGAGGAGCATAACAATTATGCCTTAGACTTCATCAATGCTACTCGTTGGATTAAGGAAAATTTACCTTATGCTAAGGTCAGTGGCGGGGTCTCTAATATTTCCTTCTCCTTCCGAGGGAACAATCCTGTCAGAGAGGCAATGCATTCGGCCTTTCTCTACCACGCTACTAAGGCAGGTATGGATATGGGGATCGTGAATGCGGGCATGTTAGAGGTGTATGATGAGATTCCACCACACCTTCTAAAGGCTGTAGAGGATGT
>CAYUKP010000227.1:0-3219 GCA_964445335.1 uncultured Verrucomicrobiales bacterium | reverse complement strand
AAGTTGGACTCATTGATCGAGATAGCTCCGTCAGAGGCTAGGGTGAAGGTCTCTTCTACCTCAAAGGTACCTGAATTAGCGATACTAAGAGCACCAGAGTCAATCGCTAAGCTGTTGATCTGCGTAGTGTCGGTGATGGAGACCTGAGCGTCATTGTTGATCGTGACTGAGTCAATTTCTTCGATGGTGTTTTCATTCCAGTTAGAGTCGGTCGAGATTGTGACTTCTTTTGCTGCGATGGCATTGACGGTGAGAGGCGTGGTGATGGATTTGACCTCTCCGTCGATTTCGGTCCAGCTGACGACGAGGTCGGCGGTGGCACTTTCGCCTTCATTGAGGTTTGCGACGGTATTGTCGAAGGAGATGGGGATGGATTGGACAATGGTGACAGGGACGTGTACTCCCCCTTCGAGACGGGTGAGGCCAGTTGCTAAAGTTGGCAGATCCGCCTCTGTGTACTGTAAGGCACCCGCATGTGATTCGTTCTCAAAGGTAATGGCGCTTAAAGTCAGGTCACCAGGTCCTATGAGGGTGAGGGAGACATCAATGGATGAGGTGTCGGTGATGGCCTCATGTGCCTTACTCAGGTTTTCTTGTGTAAAGCTTAAGTCGTTTATCTCATAATAATCAGAACTAACAGTAAGATATGGTTCGAGATAATTGTAAGTGTCAGAGCGACCGTTGCCATCGAGATCTGGGTCATCAGACATGGCCTTAGCACTGATGAACCATGCTCGGGTATCATCAGGTAATGTAGCTGTAATGGTCCATGTGTTTGAATCAGGTTGGGCAATGGAGTCGGCGGAGATTTCTCCCCACGTCTCGAAGTTCGCACAGAAGCCTGAGCCGATACCATAGTTAAGAGTAGCGCTCAGTAGAGGGGTGTCTGTCTCGAAGGTGACGGTCACGGTATTCCCATCTTTACTGTATCCGGTTTGCTGAATCCAAGGCTCACCGTCATTTACGACGCTGTTCGCGAAGGTGTAGACATTAGGGCGACGGAAGGCGGCAGTTTCACTATGCCCCATATTGGTGATGTGACTGACGACTCTACTGCCAGGAGAAGCATGGTAACTCTGAGCCTGAACATTGAGCGGGAAGTGAGCGTCGCCTGTCCAAGAGTGCCAGAGGGAGGGCATGGTTGCGTTGTTTAATCTGAGGTTAGGGTTCCAGACATTGAGGTAGTAAGCACGGTTTTCTAGAGCATAGCCATAGAAGTTGAAGTTGTTCTGTAAGTTACCATGACCGTAGATGGGAATAGCAAAGGCGAAGCGGTTATCAATCCCCATCACAGTACTGGTGATGATGCCACCCCAAGAGGTTCCTACGATTCCGATCTTAGAGCTATCGACAAAGGGGAGTGACGCCAGAAGGTTTTTGGCTAAGATGCAGTCGACGACAGAATGGTACATCCATTGATCAGCGAGTGGCTTGCCGCTATCGTTATAGTTCCCCACTCGAGCAGGGCCAGGGTAGGAGTGCTTGACCCATGCTCCTACGGTGCCGTAGGTGGTAATATCAGCTTCAGATGCTTGGGAAGCTAACTGGTCGGTTTGTCCTTCTAGTCCCATGGTGATGACGGCATAGCCACGCGCAAGCCAACTAGAAGCTGAGCCCTCTAATGCAGATCCTCCACCTCCGTGGACGACGATGACGCCTGGGACGGGGGCGGCCGCAGATGCAGTGTCAGGAATTTGTACCCAAGAGTAGACTTTTGTCGTATTTCCCTCGTAGTCATATGCATCGTAGAAGATGGTCTTGTAGTCGCCAGCAGAGATTGTGGTGGATGCTCCAGCGGTATAGTACGAGTCGGTACTGTAGATATTAGGAACAGTATCAAGAGATCCTAGAGAGGAGAGGGTATTGAGGTCGGTGGTGTAGTCTTGGCTAAAGAGCTGGAGGGTAAGAATGAGTAGTAGTGCGTGGGTTTTCATCAGATAAGGAGGTGGAAACAAAGGGGGGCGTAAAAGGTCAGAAGTGAGTGAAGAGAATCAATTGAGGGGTGATTTCTTAAGGTTGTTCCGTGCTTTTTTCTACTTGAGAGAGAAACAAAAAGGGCTCGCCTAGAAATAGACAAGCCCTGGTCGGTGTCTGAAAGAATGAGATTATCTTTTGCGTCTTACAACGAGACCAAGAGCGCCAAGTCCGAGAAGGCCAAGAGAAGAAGGCTCTGGTACGGTGATCAGATTAGGTGTGCCTGTGATTTCGAGGTTATCTACTACGATACCACGAGCTGAATTAGTACTGAGGCCACGTGTATAGTGCATGCGGAAGTAGATTTCTTGGCCGTTAGTGAGGCCAGTGTAACTTGATAGGTCTGCTGTGATTGCTTCCATAGAGTCAACAATTGTATGTCCTGCAGCAACTGAGTCATAAACAGTGGTACTGTAGTCGTCACTGTATATGCCTATCCCCATTCCTGTAAAGTTTTGCCATGCACCTAGGTCGAACGTCATTTCTGAGAGGTCTAGGGTTTCACCTGTACCTAAGCCTCTGACAATGATACCGAAGCGGAAATATAATCCATCAGAGGTATCAAGAGTACTGCCCGCACCGTAGCTACTACGGAAGAAAAGGCCTGCGGAACTGTCAGATGTGACTTGTGATGGCTCTGGACCACGACCAAGCGTGTAGCCATTTAAGCCAGCGTCTCCAGTTCTGTTTGAAGTATCCCCAACATGCCAAAGACCTGTAGTTGCGATCGCATAGTCATTGGTTGCTCCTGTTGCGTAAAGATCGTTAAAGTTGTAAGATAGGAGAGTTGCAGCAGATGCGTTAGCGAGGAGTATAGTAGTTAATAATAATGAAGTTTTCATAATTCGTATTGAGGTTTTTATCCTTCAATTATTGCTACGAAGAAGGGTGCGAATTTTTAGACTCTGCTTTTTTTGTTTTTTATTCAAAAGGTCAGAATATACGTTTTGTAGGGAAGTGTGGAGACAGTCTCTAATTTTGAATTGTCTAGTGAGAACGCTGGAATAAACACGCCTCCAACTGAATTGATAATCAGTGTTCTATTTTGGAATCGTTCACGCTACAGATGGCAGATTACTGCTGACAGCGATGTCGTATTTTTACTGGAGTATTGAGATATCGTGTCTTCACTTTTGGTCGTGAATAACGGTTTGAAAACAGGTAATACCTTTTAAGCAGTTAGGCTGGATTAATTTTCGCGCAGATTTTTTCTTTGTTTTAGAAGAGCAGTAGAGGCTGGGACGG
>CAYUKP010000226.1:0-3269 GCA_964445335.1 uncultured Verrucomicrobiales bacterium | reverse complement strand
TGCTTCCGACCTCTCCGGTGAAGTCTCCACAGCGTCCAGAATCTCATTCATGGGCATGGATGCGTGAGTCTCAACTCTCGGTATTAGACTTACCTCACACCTCAGTAGCGTGTACTATAGACCTCGGCGATGCTACTGATATTCACCCGAAGGACAAGGAACCGATCGGGAAGAGATTAGCATTACTGGCACAGCGAGATGCTATCGGGCGGGATGTCGTCGCGACTGGTCCTCAGGTGGCGCAAGTTGAGATCGAAGGCTCCCAAGTGTCAGTTACATTTGATTCGACAGTGACTACGGTAGATGGAAAGGCTCCGCGAGAATTTTGGCTCTCTCATGATGGTGAGAAGTGGGCCTCAGCAGAGGCTTCTCTCTCAGGCAACCGAGTCGTACTACACTCTGGAGCTGTCTCGGAACCTCTCTATGTCAGATATGCCTGGACAGGTAAGCCTGAGGTCAACCTAGTGAATAGTACTGGTCTGCCGGCGTACCCCTTCAGGACAGACCACTACGTACCATTAAAAAAATAGTAAGGAGTGTTAAGGAGTGGTGGATGAGTGCGCATGTAAAGTAATGAAACCCCTATTGCTCGCTTCCATCACCCTTCTTACCGTACTTGGCGCATACGCTAAGAAACCTAACATTATCTTTATTCTATGCGATGATCTCGGGTACGGAGATGTGCATTGTATGGCTCCCGAAACGTCTAAGATCAAGACGCCCTGCGCCGACCAGTTAGCCAGAGAGGGGATGATCTTTTCCGATGCTCATTCTGGTTCCTCTGTATGTACACCCACGAGGTATGGATTGATGACAGGTCGCTACAGTTGGCGCACATGGCTTCAGAGTGGCGTCGTGCAAGGGTACAATGATAACCTGTTGGCTGAAGATAGGGATAATGTTGCACGGTTACTCCGACGTCAGGGGTACCACACAGCCGTCATAGGCAAGTGGCACTTAAACTTTAATTACCAAGACCCCAAGACTGGGCAGTTACTCCCCCAATCACGGAGCCTCCCTCCAATAGGTTCTCTTGTTCCTGACGGGCCTACGACCAGAGGGTTCGACTACTTTCATGGTATTCACCATGCCGGCTCGATGAAGTCGATCATCGAAAACGGAAAGGTGATCCTAAGAGAAGATGAGATCCACTTCTTACCCCGATGCCAGAGGTATGCATTGAATTACCTTGCGGAGCGAGCTAAGGAGGATAAGCCATTTTTCTTGTACTTACCATTAGGGTCGCCGCATTCGCCGATTGTTCCGACGAAGGAGTGGCAAGGGAAGAGTGGGATTAATCCTCATGCGGACTTTGTCATGCAGACAGATGATACGATTCGCCAAGTGCAGGAAGCGCTGGTTCAATACGGCATGGAGGAGGATACGATTATCGTTTACAGCAGTGATAATGGAACCTCACGAGGGGCTAACCTAGAGGAGTTGAAGAGTGCTGGTCATCACTACAGTGCGCACTTTAGAGGTTCTAAGGCAGACCTGTGGGATGGTGGAAACCGAGTCCCGTTCATTATTAAATGGCCAGGGAAGACAACGGCAGGCAGTAAATCTGAGCAGACAATCTGTCTAGTCGACTTCTATGCAACGTTAGCGGATTACTTCGGTCTAGAGATCTCTGACGGAGTGGCAGAAGATAGCATGAGCTTCTTACCAGCATTGACTGGAGACGAGGTATCAACGTCGCGACAGGGGATTGTACACCATTCTATTTCTGGGCATTTTGGTTATCGTCAGGGGAAATGGAAGTTGTTACTCGCTCGAGGGTCTGGAGGGTGGTCTGATCCTAAAGAGGTACGCAGTAAAGATGCGTGTGAGGGGCAACTCTATAATATGGAGGTAGACCCAGCGGAGCAGACGAACCTCTATAACGAAAAGCCTGAGATTGTCGCTTCGTTACTCGCTCAGCTAAAGAAGGATGTATACAGTGGACGCTCTACGCCTGGAGCGACGTCCCTGAATGATCCTGCAGCTAAGATCATACTCTGGAAAAGCGGGCAAGATTCAAAGTGAATTTTTAAAAGAGCGAGGGGGGGGCAGCTTCAGCACTTTCCTCGTTACACGCACTACACATCATCATATGCAGGGGGGCTACTCTCATAGGGCCTACTAGGAGTGTGTTTTGAGGGAGTGATCGATCTTACAGTAAAGATCGGTCAGCTTATTTTTATCTTAGAGAGTGAGAATCTTTGTCAAAAGAGGCGAGTTTGAGGGTGTATCAAGTGGGGATCGGAGAAGTAACTCACGGAGGGTAGCTCGATACACATTCGTATCTCCATAGCTATCAGAGGTGATGGTCCCGAGAGAATGGAAAATATCATGAAATGCATTAACATTTTACTTTTTGGAGCGCTTTGCCATGCAGGTGCGCTGGAGCTTTACGTCAGTCCTGACGGGAACGATCATAATAGTGGAGACATACAGAGTCCTCTCGCTTCTCTTGCAGAAGCTCAGGAAAGAGTACAGAGCCTTCCGAAAGACCAGCCTATAACGGTCATCTTACAAGATGGGGTCTACTATTTACAGACGCCCTTAGTTTTTACTAGTGAGGATTCCGGGAGTGAGAATGCTCCCGTAGTATACCAAGCACAGCATGAAGGAGGAGCAATATTAAGTGGCGGGCTAGCCTTAGACTTACAGTGGGAGCTATACCAAGACGGGATTTACGTAGCTGATACGCCTCAGGGGTTGGACATTGATCAATTATTCATTAATGGAGAGGCTCAGAGAATGGCGCGTTATCCTAACTATAATGAGCAGTTGAAGGATAAGCCTTACCAAGGATTTGCTGCTGACGCCTTTGCGGCTGAGCGAGCTCGAAACTGGTCCAATCCAGTTGGAGGATACATCCATGCCATGCACGTGAAGCGATGGGGGGGATATCATTATGTCATAACAGGTAAGGATGAACAGGGGCAGGTGACCTATGAAGGAGGATGGCAGAATAACCGCCAGATGGGGATGCATAAGGACTATCGCATGGTGGAAAATATCTTCGAAGAGCTCGACGCACCTCAAGAGTGGTACCACGATGACGAGAAGAGGAAACTCTACTACAAGCCTACTCGTGATCTAGACTTAACCAGTGCCTTAGTAGAAGTAGTACGTTTGGAGGAATTGATCCGCTTCCAAGGGGAGGGCGATGAAAAGGTGTCACATATCACATTGGACGGATTAGTGATCAAGCATGCAGCGAGAACGTTTATGAAGAATAAGGAACAGTTAGTGCGTTCTGACTGGACGATTTATAGAGGTGG
>CAYUKP010000225.1:0-3281 GCA_964445335.1 uncultured Verrucomicrobiales bacterium | reverse complement strand
AACTCTCTTCACTCAGGGTCAATCCATCTCCATCATCATCAATATCCTCTACTGATACTCGGAAGAAGTAACGTTCTAGATTATCCGCTTCTGATACCGCTAGCTCATAGTCTGCCCCATCGCCAGCGACTGCCAGCGACTCTGTCCAGGTCGACTCATCCAAATCGTCTCCCCCCTTGACCACATATCGCTTCCCAGGCACGGTCTTGAACCCTACCTTGAACCGCTCATCTTCTGGTGCAGAGAACCGAGAGACTCTACCTTTTAATCTTAACTTATCAAAACGAGAAATGGATGCGCTATTATTCGTCGTCCCTCTCCCCCATGCGTAAATTCTAAATTCTGTTGGTCGAGAGATGGCACTGAAGCGAGTATCAGCTAACTCAATGACACCGCCTTCATACGCCTCAATGGTACTAAACTGTAGGGGCTCCCCAATCATATTGCCCTTGTCATCCGCTAGCGCATATTCATCTACAGAGGTCGTCTTCCTCATCAGCAGTTTGAAGGTCAACTTATCCAAGAAAAGCACATTCCCCCCCTCAGGAGTCACCGTAAAAGAAATATAGTCATTACCCGCCACTGCTGCCGCGAAGCTTCCAGTGAGCGCATCCCTCACCTGCACACCGAGAGACCCTGTTGTCACCGTGTCTCCAAAAGCATCCCCTTCAGCATCTAACCCGCTCAAATCTCCAGCCCCATTCACCTGCGACACAGGCATAGCAAAGGAAAACCTACTCACCCCTGCGTAGGCAGAAACAGAAGTCGCTGCGAGCGGATCTGTAGCGGTCCTGTTAAAGTCATATTCCGCTAATACGATCGATTCACTTTCTAACTGCTCTTCGACGAGTGGATCTCGACCTACACTAAATGAAGACACATCCGAGGGATCTCGCGGATCGGTCCCAAACTTCGCCTCCTCTAGATTGGACACCCCATCCCCATCAAAGTCCTGTGCTCCAACAACCGCATCCGCCACTAGATCAAACGCCTTATAGCGATACTCCCAGAGATCACTAGCACCATTGTTGTTTAAATCGATCCCTGGCAACTCACCTCGGATATCGATCTCCCCTTCCACAACGACATTATCGACAAAGTGTACCCGTAATACAGATCCATTATTCTCGGCAAACGCAAATCCTACCTTGATCTCCTCTCCAGCCAATAAACTATGATCAAGTGTTATCTCTAACGACTGCGTGAAGTAAGAAACCGTCACATCCTCGACCATCGTCAAAACAGGATCTCCATATCCATCCCCTGTATCAATGTACATCGCGAGCGTGACCTGATCATTGATCATCGTGCGCCCAATGTAATCGAACGACAACTTTGTCACTGTGACACTATCATCAGTATCCAGTCCTGTCGCCGTAAAGGTGAATTCATTGGTGATACCTGCTGATGATACTGTAGTACCTGTATTCGATGAGTCGGTCCAATAACCCGCACCTACATCTGTACGATTCTCATTTACTCCTGTCTCACCACTGACGGCAAACGACAAATACTCCGTAAGGTAATCAGGAGTAGCAGCACCACTTAACACCGCTAAGTCCGCAGCTATCACATGAAGTACCGTAATCAACGAGCACACTATAATTCTCATAACACTTTCAATTAGCCCCAAATCACTTCACTCTCTATATAGCCTGGGACGGAACTACAGAGAGGTTATAAAAGTGCCCTCTTCACGAGGGCACTTTATCAGCATCTTAATGCACCAAAAGCGAACTATGCTTTTCGGCGCTTAGACACCATCACTAACGCGCCAAGACCAATCAGCGCTAGTGAACTAGGCTCAGGTACCGCTGCCGCGAATGTCGCGGCATCAGTGAACCCAAACGTTGCGAAGTTATTATCGTAGAAATCTTGGTCGTAGGTATTAGCACTCGTAAACGTCTCAAGAATTGCTGCTGCAACAGTATCGATGTGTTCTGAATCCCCTGTAAAGTTAAAGAGTGCTCCAGAAAGATCAATCGCTCCAGTACCAAAGAAGCCATCAACAACACTCACTCCCGTCCCTGAAATATCAAAATTAAGCACTGCATCAGAGAAGTTAGCTCCTGAGAGAGTTGCATCTCTGAAAAGGTTAACATTCTGGGTGGCTGTAGATGCTCGATACGAGTTATAATTGATTGTTGCTCCTGTGAAGTCAGCATTCGTGAGATCTGCATTTAAAAATGGTTGGTTACCGTAGGAACCTTCACCAAGTAGATTTAAGGTACTGCCAACAAATGACGCTCCAGAGAAGTTATCATTACTGAAGTAATTATTCCCTGTACCTGTAACGAGTGTAATGCCGTCAAAAATCACTCCGGCATAGACATTGCCACCACCATTACCACCAGCATGGTCAAAGCTGATGTCCGTAACTCCAAGCGCAGAGAAGTCTTGCCCTGTGAAGTTGGTACCGTCTGCCCAGCCTGCTGTCCAGTTTGTAATACCTCCAGTATTTGTTAGTGTATCATTAGCGGTATCAAATGATGCAATATTAGACCCAATATCAATATTAGCAGCATAAGTTAATCCTGATAGCGCGATTACGGTTGTTAGTATTCTTGTTAATTTCATATCTTTAGTAGTTTATTAGTTCGACAACTAATTATAGACAACTGCAACTAAACAGAAACAAAACCCTAGAATATCGGTGTACCTTAATGAACTTGGGTTAGTCATGTTCGCCACAATCATTTCATCATAAGCTCACCAGACCCGAGACTATACAAATTATCTAAAATAACAAAAAATAGTGCGTAATCCTACTCCTGAGAATAATAATGAGCAGAAAAAAATGCCCAACAGAAACCAGCGAGCGCAACAGGCTGAGAGGGTTTAAAGATATGATTAGGGGGAAATCCTCGCCCCTCTGTAAGTGTGAACGAAACCAACAGATGGCCCCCCGCAATCAAGCTCTCTAAACTAGGACCAACTACTACCTCGTAGTAGACAACCAAACTAATCCTGATATTAACTCCAATTATCTACCCAGCAAAACCAACAAAATACAAACCTCTCACCAGAAAAAAATAATACATCTCCCCCTACCAACAGTTAAAATAAAAGTAACCCAGCAAAGGGAAACCATCAGCAACAACAAAGTAATTTCCCCTTTAGTCCTCATTCGTCGTTTAGCCAAAAGAACTAACCGAGAAAAATATGGAACACCCTAGATTACATCTTTCTCAGCTTATCTAGATGCTCCATGTAACCTTCCACAGGCTACATCATTACATATTACGAATAGCAATGGCCCGCGCAATACTACTGTAGACCTA
>CAYUKP010000224.1:0-3288 GCA_964445335.1 uncultured Verrucomicrobiales bacterium | reverse complement strand
TCGGTAATTTAAAAGGCTCCAGTAAGGTCGTAAGCTTCTCTTCCGATAGCTTCTCCCACTTATCAATGACGCTCAGAAAGGCCGTAATGTCTTCTTCACTCGTGAGACCATTAGCGAGGCAGAATTCCTTCCACGCAGCACGGTGCGAGAGCCTGACCACAAAGTCTCCAGCCTCAAACCCAAAGGCTCTCATCACTTCTATCGAGAGCGCAATGAGTTCAACATCAGACTCAATGGATGCCTCTCCTACAAGGTCAACATTGTATTGGTAGAACTCACGAAGCCTGCCTTTCTGAGGTCGCTCGTAACGAAAGCACTGCCCCATTTGAAACCACTTCATCGGCTTAGGAAACTCCCGATGCCTCGCAGCTACGATTCGTGCCAATGAAGGAGTGACTTCAGGACGCATCGAGACATCACGCTTCCCTTGATCTTCGAAGCGAAAGAGCTGCCCTGAGATTTCTCCCCCTGACTTTTTCAGATACAGTTCGGTTTGCTCTAGAATCGGAGCCTCATATTCTTGAAATCCAAACTGCTTGGCAACCTGCCTCCATACAGAAAAGATATAGTTTCTCACTGCACAATCTTCTGGGAGAAAGTCTCTAAACCCATTCAATGTCTTTATCTGTGCCATATAGGATCTTGCCATGTGACAAGGAGCATAGGGGAACAAGAAAAAAAGTACGATTCCTCTCTGTCTAACATCCCAACTATGACATAAATTCTGATGTGCCTTTCTATCCTATTCAAGAACTCAACCGGTGGAGGAGTTATCTTGCGCTCGCAACGCTTCTCCTCGCTAGTTGCGCGCTCCCTTCAGCTCCCGCTAGAGAGGTGCCCCCTCAACAAGTCTTAAAAACCGCCGCTTCGTATGCATCGCATCAATGGATCGGATACACGGCCAACTCCTTGCATGGGACAGATAGACTGGGTATCGAGGTGCACACTCCTGACCAGTCTTATCAAGCCCCCGAAAAATCAACCAAAGGTTGGTGGAGGGTCGGAGCTATAAATAAGGGCATTCCTTATAAATGGGGTGGCTTTGACACCCCTGCTGAATTCGACCAAAAACTAATGCAGGGGTTCTATGCAGGCGATGTATATACCACGGAGAAAGGGCGTCTGCTAGACAAGGCCGTGAGCCATTACACAGCTGGCATTGACTGCTCTGGATTTATCTCGCGTTGCTGGGGCTTAGACTCCGCTTACTCAACCCGCACCCTGCATACGATCTGCACTCCTCTCTCCAGTTATGCAGAACTACGGGCTGGGGATATTCTCAATAAGTTCAATGAACACGTCGTGCTCTTTGTGAAGCCTCTCGATGCAGAGAGGTTTCTCGCATATGAGGCCATTTCTGAGCCTTTCTTTCGGGTAGTCATGCGCCCCTTGCGTTACGAGTATTTTAGGGAGCAAGGGTATCAAGCCCTCCGCTACCAGAAGATGATACGAAAGGAATCACCCTCAGCAGAGGGATTAGTCCTCACTGATGAGCTTTGAGAGACGCTCGATCTTCACCGCCCGTCCGGTCTCCATATCTATGTCTATGAAGGCGCCACATAATCTCACCGGTCCCTTGGCGATAGGGAAGCGGGTCGGCATACAGTTCTCAAACCTCCAGACAACCGAGTCAATATCACGGCCCAGGATAGAATCATCAGGGCCACACATGCCCGCGTCTGATAAATGCGCCGTTCCTCCCGGAAAGATACGCTCATCTGCGGTTTGGACATGCGTATGCGTGCCCACAACAGCTGAGACCAACCCGTCCATGCAACGGGAAAAGGCGATCTTCTCACTGGTCGCCTCGGCATGGAAGTCACAGAAAATCGCCTTTACTCCCTGCTCTCTCATCAGCTTAGCGCCTTTAGGCCCATGATAGAATGGATTGGGTAAAGGTGGCTGCATAAAGGTGCGCCCCTGCAACTGAAGAACACCCACTTTTCCTTTCGGAGTCTCAAGGATAACGGACCCAAATCCTGGTGTGTTCTTCTCAGAGTTTAGGGGACGTAAGACCCGCGGTTCTTCAGGCAAAAACTTGGCCAACTCCCGTTGATCCCATACATGATCTCCCGTCGTCACGACATCTGCGCCAGCATCCATCAGCTCAACGGCATGCTTTGGCATCAATCCCTTACCTGCTGCGATGTTTTCTCCATTGGTCACGATAAAGTCCAACCCTCGTTCCTCCCGAATCTTTGGGAGAAAGTCTAAGACTGCGAGGCGACCAGGCGTGCCTACAATGTCACCGAGAAAGAGGAGTTTAAGTATTTCTGACATATCTGGCGAGGATAGTTGACCATTACACGAAGGTCGTAAACTCTACATTTTAAATTAATTCTGTTTATCCCACCTTATTCATTAGATATGGACTGTTATTATGCAACTCACCCCTAAGACCGCTCAAGAAATCTCCACCTTACAGGCGGGAGACCTCATCCAGGAATCCCAAAACATCCTCATCATCACTCATTACCGCCCTGATGGGGACGCGATCGGGTCTTCGTTAGCCTTAGCTAGCAGCTTGCAAGCGCTAGGGAAAAGTGTTTGCTGTCTCGACCGCGATGAAACCCCTGATTACTTAAAGTTTCTCGAACGTGGCTACAATCACATGCACCAGAGCATCCCTGCCGGAGCCGAATCTCCAGATCTCATCATTGCGCTGGATTGCGCCACCATTGAGCGCCTTGGTCACGAACTCGTCCAATCCTTACCTCAGGTGCAATGCCTCGTCATTGATCACCACATCACCAATGAACGCTATGGAGATTACCTCATTCTCGACTCCCAAGCAGCTGCTACCGGAGAGATCCTCTATGGACTGCTGAAGGACAATGACTTCCCCATTCCTGACCAAGCGAGAGACGCGCTGTATGTCGCCATCTCGACCGATACCGGCTCTCTACAATATTCTAGTAGCTCAGTGCACACATATCAAACGATGACTGACCTCGTGGGATTAGGAGCCGATGTGGCCGCCCTCAATGCACAAACCTACTTCAACCACAGCCCCAGACGACTCTTTATCCTACGCGAATGCCTCCAGCGATTTCAGATCGAACACGAGGGCCAAGTCTCGTTCTGGGCGATCCCATATGCGATCCAAAAGGAGATCGGCATCCAAGCGGGTGATACCGAAGGACTCATGGATTTACTACGCGGTGTCCAAGGAGTTCGCGTCTGCTTTACCCTCGAAGAAAGCGCCTCAGGCACCGTCCGACTATCTGTCCGGTCTAAGGATGAAGGCGTAGACGTGTCTCAGGTCTGCGCTCACTTTGGTGGCGGAGG
>CAYUKP010000223.1:0-3311 GCA_964445335.1 uncultured Verrucomicrobiales bacterium | reverse complement strand
CCCCGAGCTTATCAACCCTTTGCAAATGCAGTTTGATGGACGAGGTCGACTCTGGGTTGCCTGTTTTGCTAGCTACCCCCATCCACTTCCAGGAAATGTCTCTAATGATACCATCCTCATTTTCGAAGACACTGATAACGACGGCAAAGCTGATAAGAAAACGATTTTTGCTGACGGTTTAGACCTTCCAGATGGACTTGTTTTCCATGATAAGGGAATTCTCGTCACAACTGCTCGTAAGCTCATCTATCTAGAAGACACAGATGGGGATAGTAAAGCTGACCTCCAAAAAGAAGTACTCCGCGGATTTGATAATACAGATACACACCACAGCGGATATTTGCAGAGATCTCCACATGGTGACATCTGCTTGTCTGAAGCTCTTTTTCACAGAGGTCAGTTCGAGACGCTCAATGGCGTATTACATACCAAGGACACAGTGGGCATGACCCTCGATATGGATACTCGTACGCTCACTGTAGAGCGCCAAGTTGAAGCCCCTAATCCTTGGAAAATCAGTTATAACAAATTCGGCGAGAGCTTCCAATACTTCGGCGGTGGTCAAATTATTGACGCCGAAACACACAATGTGTCATCTCCAATGGGTAGTGCAGCTCCAACGGCGCTGGGCATGCCATTCCGCTATGATAAGGGATGCTCTGCAACCTTCTTAGACAGCCCGCTTTTCCCTAAAGAATGGCAAGGTGGATTCATCACCTCTCACCTATTGAGTACCAATGAGATCAACTACACGCCTCTAAAGCTAGTCCACGGAGCATACAGAGCCGCTGGAGAGAAGACCACACTCATATCATCTTCCAACAAAGTGTTCAGACCCACTGATGTAGTCTTTGGTCATGATGGGGCACTCTACTTCTCGGACTTTTATTACCCGATCATTGGTCACGCTCAGCACTCGCTAAGACACAAAGACCGAGATTACGAAAATGGTAGAATCTGGAGACTTACCCCAAAAGGAAAACCAGCTCTCAAGGTTGAAAACCTCGAAGAAAAATCCGTCACAGAGCTCATCGCTAAACTACAAGATCCATTCTTAAGCATCAGGCAAGCCGCTCGAACTGAGCTCTACAAGCAACCAAAAGCAGAAGTGAATGCCGCCCTTAAAAAAGCAGTCACAGCCCATACTTCAGAAGATGTCTATGCTCTAGAGCTACTTTGGCTCATGGAGCGTCAAAAAGATTTCTCTGACACATCACTCATCAAAAAACTAGTAAATTCCTCAGACATTCAGATCCAACGCTCCGCAGTCAGATCTCTCCGCTACTGGGCAGATGCCCTAGGCTCAGATCTTGAACCCATCTTGAACAAGCTAGCTGTCGCCTCTGACCAACGCATAAAAATGGGAGTGATCACTGTCATCTCTCATCTTCAGCACAAAGACCCTAAATGGCTCTCTATTGGAAATAAAGTGCAAGCCAAACCATCTTCACCACTAGGCCACATGAAAACTATGCTTTCTTGGAATGATCGTCCAGGGCTAGCAGCTGAGTTTCCTATCCTCTCAATAGCACCAGATGCTTACATCGCCGACTCACTCTGGGATAAATCAAATGAGAACAAAGCTGGTGTACTCTTCTTTAAAAGTAGTGAAGCAGGCGATCTAAATATAGGTCATGAAGATAACGCATTCCTTAACCTCACCATCAATGATACTCCACTTCTTGTTGCTAGTGGTGGACCGCACTCAAAAGAGTCACAGAACTCATTCAAGGTGAAAAAAGGAGTGAATAAAGTTGAATTCACGCTCATGCGAGCGAAACGATTAACTCTAAACTTTAAGTCATATATCTCAAATAATTCAGGAAGCAAACCTGTGGGCATCACCTTCGCATCAAGCAAAGCTGAGACCGAAACTTGGGAGAAAGAATATGAAGCTTCTCAACTCGCGAACTGGAAAGAATTTGCCGAAGCAAGCTTCACCAAAAACTGTGCAAACTGCCACAACGTGGATGCGGACACTGCGATTGCGCCTGCCTTTAGAGGACTCTTAGGTAAAAAGCAAACGGTTATCAGTAAAGATGGCTCTAAAAGAGAAGTTGTCATCGATGAAGCTTACATTCGCAGAGCGATTCAAGATCCTATGGCTGAATATAGAGAAGGCTTTTTCCCAGCAATGGTGCTCAAAGATCCTCTCGGTGACTCAGAGGTAGATGCCCTCGTGAAATGGATTAAGCAGCTTAAGTAAGGAGCCATATATTATGAATTTTAAAAATATTATTTTCACCATTATCCTCACTATCAGTACGAGCTACGTTAGCTGTGCTCCGGAAGCAACTGTAGCTACGGACACAACAAAAGAGGAAGAGCCAAAGCACATCGTCATCGTTGCAGGAACTCCACACTACTCACCTGCGAAATCCATGCCTATTCTCAAACAAGAGCTAGAGAAATTCGGGTTCAAAGTCACCTTAATCAGCCCAGAGTGGAATACGGAAAGAGATCCAAGAGGAGTTCCAGGTCTTGAAGTCTTAGCTGATGCAGATGTCACCGTATTTTTTATCCGCTGGCTTCAGCTAAAGGATGAGCAACTCAAGCACATCCTTGACTATGTCGAGGCCGGTAAGCCTGTTGTAGGTCTGCGAACCGCTGGTCATGGCTTCAACTATCCGGAGGAAGACCCTAGATCTGAACTCAATGTCGGATTTGGTAGAGAAGTGTTAGGCTCACCTTACCTCATCCACCTTGCTGGGAGCACACAGCTAGAAGTTAACGAAGAGCAGAAAGACAACCCCATTCTTACAGGTATTTCTGGCACTTGGAAATCCCCAGGTACACTCTATCTCACAAAACTAGAAGAAGGTGTCACTCCACTTATCACAGGAACAGGAAAAGCTAAGAGGACAGGAACTGTCACTAATATGTTCGGTACCCATGAACTCCAGCCCGTCATGTCAGACACTGTCGCCTGGACATGGACAAACAAATACGGAGGAAAAGCATTCTACACCTCGCTAGGTCATACTGGTGACTTTGCCCAGCCCAACTCAATGCGTCTCATGATCAACGGTATTCACTGGGCTGTAGGCGCCCCAATTCCTTCTGCCGAAACGGAAATCAGCACCTACATATTTAAAAAAGCAGCCAAGAAAAAAAAGGAGGAGAGCGAGTAAGCCAACAAGCTCACACACGTATCTAACGAATTTTAAAACTAACATGAAAAAAAGCACTCAATTAACACTCATTTTTTCATTGCCTTGGCTAATCTCATCCACTCTTTTTGCGGAAGATTGGGTAGTGGACACACAAGAAACGTGGATAGCTAACAAGTCTAAGACTGCTGACATAGAGAT
>CAYUKP010000222.1:1508-3326 GCA_964445335.1 uncultured Verrucomicrobiales bacterium | reverse complement strand
ACAAGCAGTCCTATAAGTTTGCCCAAGTGTTAGTGAAGGAGCTGCTCGCTTACAGCTTGGGGCGCCCGTACCAGTTTATCGACGAGGATCTTACGGTAGAGATCCTGAAGAGGACTCAGCCTGAGGGGTATAAGCTGAACGATCTCATTACCCAACTCGTCCTCTCTAGAACCTTTCAACGTAAATAACCCATGATGAATACCTCTCAATATAACCGTAGACAGTTTATCGCTAGTAGTATGGCGATGATTCCGCTGCCCTTTATGCAATCGCTGATGGCTGGACCTTCCTCTCAAGTTCTGCGCACGCCTGCCGAAGCTAAGAGAATGGTCTTCCTCGGAATGGGGTTCGGGGTGACGAAGAGTGCTTGGTTCCCTGACCTCTCTGAACGAGGTGGGGATTACACCTTACCTGAAGGGCTCCAGCCATTAGCGAGGCATAAGGACGGCTTTTCGATCATTCAGAATCTGACGCACCAGTTCTCGCGAAATGGTCATTCTGGTAGTACGTTTTGGCTGACGGGGGCTAATCAATATGCGGTATCAGGGAAGAGCTTTCATAATACGATCTCGGTAGATCAGGTTGCAGCGGAACAGCTCGGCTTAGAGACCCGCTATTCCTCCATGCAGTTCTCTGGGAAAAAGTTAGAAGGGGCGGATTCTGGTCATGGGAAGGGGCTCTCTCTGTCGTGGGATAGAGCTGGTAAGCCGATGTCTGCGATCGAGACTCCTAATGATGTCTTTCATCGCATGTTTTCGAATCCCAATGTCTCGATCGAACAACAAAAGGCCGAGTTAGAAAAGCGTCGTAGTGTGCTCGATACTGTCTTCAAGGACGTGCAGTCGCTCAGAAGGAAGTTGAACTATGATGATCGGGATAAGCTTGAGGAGTATGTGCAATCTCTTCGAGATATCGAGACTCGGATCTCTAAGGAAGAGAGTTGGATAGGTGTGCCAAAGAAGATGCCACAACAGGCACTAGAAGAGCCCAGTACCTCACTCAAGGGGAAGGAGGAGATTAGAATCATGTATGATCTGATGGTCGCAGCGATGCAGGTAGATGCGACCCGAGTGATGTCCTATCGTATGCCCGCAGACACATTCCTACAGAGTATTGGGGTGGGCTCCTCATCTCATGGGCTTAGCCATTACCGAGAGCATATGGATAAGGAGAGGCAAATGTCGATTAAGCGGGACGTGGCTCATACTGAGCTGTTGGCTGAATTCTTTGACAAGCTCAAGGCATCAAAGGAGGCGAATGGGAAGAGCTTATTTGACAACACAACGATTACCTTTGGCGGGAACATCAGTTCGAGGCATAATCTGGATAATTGCCCCACTCTAGTAGCTGGAGGAGGTGCCCTCAGGGTACAGGGGCAAAACTACGTCGCCAAGGAAGCGGGAACTCCGCTCTGTAACCTCTGGTTGAGTATCTTACAGGGTTCTGGAGTAAATGTAGATCACTTTGGAGACTCCTCCGGAGTGCTCCCTGGATTAGTATAGATGGAAAAAGAATGGGGCTCTGGGAGCCCCATTTGAGGACTTAGAGCTGTCCTGTGTTGGCCATACGGCTGATGGCGAGCTTGTTAGCAGTGATGGCCTCGATGGAGACGGCTGCTACAGTACCTAGGATCATGTCTACGTCAGCGGTCACGGGGATCTGAGCGACGGGGCGCTCTAGACCCATGATGAACTGGCCATATGCCTTTGCCCCACTGGTGTGCTGGAGGAGCTTGGATGATATGTGGGCTGAGTCCAGATTAGGGAAGACGAGGGCGTCTACAGGTCCTTTTTGGTCCATGTGTGGGGCCTTCTTCTC
>CAYUKP010000222.1:0-1408 GCA_964445335.1 uncultured Verrucomicrobiales bacterium | reverse complement strand
TAGGGGGAGGAGATCATCTCACGGGCGTTCTCGATGTGCATTCCCTTATACTTCTCGATCTTCTCGAAGCGCTTACAGAAGAGGTCTAGGTCTGAGGAGTCCTTGGGGTCAGTGATGTTGACGAAGTCGAGATTGATATCGTGATCTGATGCGAGCTTCTGAATGCGCTCCTTGTTCCCTAATAAGATGGGGAGGCCGATCTGCATTTCGACCATTTTCTCCGCGACATAGAGGATCCTGATGTCTTCACCCTCAGAGAAGACGACACGCTTGAGGTGACGCTTGAGCCTCTCAAAGAAGGATTGAGTGAGTGGGTCGTTCAGTGGGAATTCGAAATCAGGACGCTTCATGTAAATGATATTACGGATAGCAAATCAGACAGGTGATGTGATGACAAACAAAATGTGGAGGATGGGAAATTAATTGTTGGATAGTTATAGAGCAGTGGGATTATTTGTTTCTATTAATGCTGGTTAATGTTTGCGAAATGAGTTGATCTTATCCGTAGCACCGTATTAGCGTAACGTATGGCAACATTACCTCTAGGGGACTATCACACCCACACTCCGCTGTGTATGCATGCGGAGGGAACGCCAGAAGAGTACGTCCAATCTGCAATCGCCAAGGGACTCAAGGAGTACGGGATCGCGGATCATGCTCCAGCCATGCCAGAACCGTTTGATGACTGGCGAATGCTGTATAGCCAGCTACCTGATTATTATCAATGGATCGAGCGCGCTAAGATCGAGGCTGCTGGAAAGATCGCGATCCGAGAGGGGATGGAATGTGACTGGGTCGTGGGATGCGAGGACTGGATCGACCAGTTACGCAGTGAACGGGACTGGGATTACCTCATCGGCTCGGTACACTATCTCGCGGATAAGTGGGACTTCGATAATCCGGTGTGGTTGGGTCGCTGGGCTGAGACGGATGTAGAGGAGGTCTGGGGGATGTACTGGAAGACCTATGAGCAGATGGTACGTTCGCAACTCTTCGATATCTGTGGACATGCTGATCTCATTAAGAAGTTCGGGTACCGCCCAGAAGGGGATCTGAGAAGGTATTATGGTCCTGTGGTGCAGGCGCTTGTCGATACCAAGTCAACGATCGAGATCAATACTGCGGGG
Source organism: uncultured Verrucomicrobiales bacterium (assembly GCA_964445335.1). Lineage (GTDB taxonomy): Bacteria > Verrucomicrobiota > Verrucomicrobiia > Verrucomicrobiales > Akkermansiaceae > WTJZ01. Next base: position 281 of record CAYUKP010000222.1, on the reverse strand, counting down.
TGGCACAAGCCTTGTGCGGAGCAGTATCCTGAACATGGCTTCCTCCAGATGTGTGCTGAGGCTGGAGTGGGGCTGATTATCTCGTCAGATGCGCATGCTCCAGGTGAGGTCGCACGTGACTTTGATCGAGCGGTAGAGGTCGCCAAGGGGGCGGGCTTTACACACTCGATCTTGTTTGAAAAGGGGCAACGCACCCCAATCTCTCTACCGTAATCAATGAGAACGCGCTTCGCACCCTCACCTACAGGGTATCTACACCTAGGGCATGTGTACTCTGCGTT
>CAYUKP010000221.1:0-3335 GCA_964445335.1 uncultured Verrucomicrobiales bacterium | reverse complement strand
TAAAAAATATGAAATTAACAAGAATACTAACAACCGTAATCACATTATCAGGATCACTGCATGCAGCTAATATTGATATAGGGACGACCATTTCTACGTTTGATACCGCTAATGATACACTCACAAATACTGGAGGTGTGACAAACTGGACTGCAGGTTGGGCAGATGGTACCAACTTTACTGGTCAAGACTTCTCAACACTTGGTGTTACTGCGATAAGCTTTGACCACGCAGGTGGTAATGGAGGAGGGAATAATTACACAGGAGTGATTTTTGATGGCATTACTCTTACTACAGGAACCGGGAACAACTACTTCAGTAATGATAACTTCTCTGGAGCTTCTTTTGCAGGGAGTACGATCAACTTACTTGGTGCGGGTTCTTATGGTAACCAACCTTTTCTAGGTGCTAATCTTACAAATGCTGACTTTACCGGTGCTACAATTAACTATGATTCGTATCGAGCATCTACGGCGACTCAGAATGTTAACCTGTTCAGAAATGCTGATCTCTCAGGAGCGAACTTCACTAATGCAATGATCAACTTTGATATCTCAGGTACTGGGGTTAACGTTGTTGATGGGTTCTTTGGGTCCGGTGCAATTGATCTCAGTGGTACTCTCTTTAGTTTTACTGGCGATGCTGGTCATATTGATACCGTTACTGCTGCGATTCTTGAGACCTTTACGAGTCTGAATACTTACGATCAGGATTTCTATGATAATAACTTCGCGACGTTCGGGTTTACCGATGCAGCCTCATTCGCGGCAGCGGTACCTGAGCCGAGTTCACTAGCGCTGATTGGTCTTGGCGCGTTAGTGATGGTGTCTAAGCGCCGAAAAGCATAGTTCGCTTTTGGTGCATTAAGATGCTGATAAAGTGCCCTCGTGAAGAGGGTGCTTTAATAACCTCTCTCTAGTTTTGCCCCTGGCTATGTGGAGAGTGAAGTGATTGGGGGCTAATTAAAAGTGTTATGAGAATTATAGTGTGCTCGTTGATTACGGTATTACAGGTGATAGCTGCTGATCTAGCAATCCTGAGTGGTGAGGCTACTCCTGACTACCTTACGGAGTATTTGTCCTGTGATGTGAGTGGTGAGACAGGTGTTAATGAGGTACGAACGGATGTCGGTGCTGGATACTGGACGAACTCATCATCTACAGGGACAACGGTTTCATCCGCGAGTGTTACGAATGAATTTTCGTTTTCCACGACTGGGTTAGAGGCAGGGGATGCGGTGACGATCACTAAGGTATCGTTTGATTACATTGGGCGTACGATGATTAACGATCAGGTTACGCTGGCCATGTATGTAGATACGGGTGAGGGATATGGTGAGCCCGTGTTGACAATGGTGGAGGATGTGACGGTCTCCTATTATACGCAGTCTCTGGAGGTAGCGCTGGATCATAGCTTGCTAGAGGGAGAGATGATTAAGATTGGGTTTGCTTTTGCCGAGAACAACGGCTCAGTGTTACGTGTCCATTATGTCGATAACTTAGTAGTGGAAGGTGAGATCGATATCAGAGGAGAACTGCCTGGGATCGATCTGAACAATAATGGGGCGAGTGATCTCTGGGAGTATCGATATAAGGCGTTTGACCTGGTTGCAGACGCGGTAGTAGGAGCTCAGGATTACGATGGGGATGGAGTCTCTAATCTGGATGAGGCCAAGTTTGGGACGAATCCTCGAGATGCGTCGGACGTGTCGTCCTTTAGCGTTGGGCGAGATCCGCTGGTAGAAGAGCAGTTAGAGAGTGAATCGATCGTGTTAGCGGAATATGACTTTAACAGTACTGCCATAGACCGGCTTGCTGCGACGACTGTTTCTGACTATGCGCGGGCGAGTAGGTTTTCCTTTGCAATGCCTGTGTCACAAGTGAATGGTGTAGGGGATTTGAGCGGGTTAGATGCAGAAGGGGATGCTTTTGGAGACACGGTGACAACTGGATCTCTCGGAGTACAGGTGCAAGATGCGATCACTGCGAGCTTTGAGGCGGCTGTGGTTGGCGATGATTATATTGCTTTCACGGTGACTCCTGAGGGGGGGAATGTTCTGTTTTTGGATAAGTTGACCTTTAAACTACTGATGCGGAAGGCAACTTCTGTGGATGAATATGCACTCGCCGACGATAAGGGCAATATGATAGGGCAGCCTCTGCAGTTTAGCACTATAGATGCTTATGAAGCTGGCGTCATTGAGTTAGCTGATACTCGCTTTAGCGCCATCACGCGTCCTACAGAGTTTAGGATTTACGCATGGGGGAGAGGGACCACAAACAATAGCGCATCGATTGCCCGTTTCGATAAATTAAGGTTAAAAGGGCGCGTATCGCGATTCTCTGCACCAGAAGATGAGCGATTCAAGGTGGGGTTCAAGACCGTGCCTGGGAAGCGCTATGTGGTGAAGGGGGGCGAGGACTTGGATGAATCGACTTGGACGGAATCCATGGCAGTCGCTGGAGATGGTGCGGATTACGAGCTAGCGGTATCCGAATCTGAAAGTCTCGAGCGTTACTTCTTCCGAGTGTCAGTAGAGGATATTGATGATGATGGAGATGGATTGACCCTGAGTGAAGAGAGTTATGTTGCGGGCTTTAATGATGGCGATTCGGATGCATCAGGGACAGGGAGTGACTATGCGAGGATGCGTGATATCATGAGATCTCAGCTCTCCTCAGAGGTGTCGATCGCGGTAAATGGTGGGCCGGTGCTGTACGAGGATCTCGGTGACCGAGTGGAGGTGACCGTGACGCGCTCTAGTACACGAGGGGATGGCTTCCTCGATCTGAGTTACAGTGAGAGTTATACGATCAGTGATGCGACGCGCGTGGCCTCTAATGCAGTAAGTATTAGCGATTACCGTTTACTAGATGCGGAGGGGAATGAATTAGTCGATGGGCTGATTACGATGGGAGTAGGCGTTGCGAGTCAGACCTTTTTTATTGAGGTTGTGTCTGATGATCTATTGGAGATAGATGAGATATTGACCATCGCGGTGGAGGGTGCTGGTGAGATCGATTTATGGATCTCTGATACAGAGACGAGGAGTTCTACCGATCAGATCGCATTAATGCAGGCAGGTCATTTCCTCGCCCAAGCGTCAATGGGTGGGACGCCTGATACCATTGTCAGACTGGCTCAGTCGATTAAGACTCTCGGTTATCTCACGGCGTGTGAAGCATGGATCGATGAGCAGATGCTCTTGCCCCGTGAGTCAACAGTCACACAAGACTGTATTGACTTTCAGTCGCAGTATATTGGGGTAGGGAATAGCTACCAGTCGGTGAATATTCAGAACTTTGAGCTGAGTTGGTGGGGGAAGATGGTACAGA
>CAYUKP010000220.1:0-3340 GCA_964445335.1 uncultured Verrucomicrobiales bacterium | reverse complement strand
CTTCAAAGGTGGCCGAGATGAACGCAAAGGGTCTGGAAACGGCGGAGACTTCAGACGCAGAGGCTCTCGTCGCGACCGAGACTCAGATGGACCTCGTCGCAGAAGAAGAGGTTAACATCTTCTTTCAAGCTCTTTAGCCCCTCCCTCCTTTCACTTCTGAAAGGAGGTTTTTATATATGTAGGCTTTCTTATATATATTCTGCATTCCGACGGAAATACTAATCATACCATTTGGTAAATGGATAGAGACGTTTCGAGCCTCTGCCCTTTTCTATTTCCAATCCCAACTTGTCAATATATAGGGGTTAGGACTCCTCCACACTTGCCACCACACGACAACGTCCGTTTCTTTCTCTTCTCCATTGAATTCGACCCTTAGATGTAGCCTATAATTCACCCCAGCGACAACCTGCTGGCTGGCACTTACAATTTCAATGAGTTTAATCGTAGGAGGATCAACACCCTCACGTTTCGCCAACACTTTTTCTTGGGCAGCTATGGCAAACTTTGCAGCCTCGATCACCTGCTCATTGTCTATTTTCTCAGCTGAGTATCCTCCAGATAATACATCTGCCGATTGCGCATCACCTAAGAATATCGCCATCGCTACGACTGAAGCGCATAACCTTATAGAGTGTTTCATCATAATTTCATCTTTGCTAAACTTTATAGAACTTAAAGAAAAAAGGCCGTTATAGGTTATACGGTTCGGTTTTTAAGCCCCTTCATACGGAAGGGCTGATACATTAGGCAATCTCTGCGCCTTCGGAGTTTGCTAACGTTCTGAAGGCTTGGATCATTTGCTTAGAAATCTCTCCTGGTTGACCATCTCCGATAGGACGCTCATCTAACTTCACCATTGGAATGACTTCCGCTGCTGTCCCCGTAAGGAAGATTTCGTCTGCTACATAGAGGTCATATCTCGTCATGGTTTGCTCAACCAAGGTAAGACCTAAAGACTCTGCTAATTCAAAGATCACTTGTCTGGTAATGCCATCTAGCGACCCATCAGAAACAGGAGGGGTCTTAATAACTCCATTCTTAATCACGAAAATATTGTCACCCGTACATTCTGCAACATATCCTTGCTCATTGAGCATTAATCCTTCTTGTGCACCTGCCTAGATCGCCTCAACCTCTGCCATGAGATTGTTAAGGTAGTTGAAGTCCGTCATATGAGGGCTCAAAGCTGCTGGCGCTGGCCTACTGGTCGAACTCGTCACGACTTCGAGACCGTTTTCGTAACAAGAATCAGGATAGAGAGTAATGCCTGACGCAATAATGAAAAGCGAAGGCTTAGGACATTGGTGAGGGTTTAAACCTAAAGGGCCAACTCCTCTCGTTATAACCAATCTAATATACCCATCTCGCAATCCGTTGGCCTTACAGGTATCAACCGTCGCCTGACAAATTTCCTCTAGAGTCCAAGGCATTTGAAGAAGAATCGCCTTAGCCGAATCAAATAAGCGCTCTATATGCTCTTGGAGCCTAAACACTCGTCCGTTGTAGAAGCGAATCCCTTCAAAAATTCCATCACCATATAAGAGACCGTGATCGAAAACAGAAATTTTAGCTTCGTCTTCATTTACCAAATTACCATCAAGCCAGATTTTTCGAGACATGTCTTTTTGAATTTATTATTTCCTTACATGCTTTTTCAACCATTAACAGTACGATCTTAGAAAAATTTATTTCTCACCAAACGCCTATTCCCCTTCCATGGAACTTTTGCTGTATCACCAAAAGAAGAGAAAAACAGCGAACTCCTCAATACAAGGAAGGGGAAAGTTCTCCATAATAAGGGAGCTTCTGATGATCTTCTGTGAATTCATACCCAAAAGCTTTTTTAGGCAGCATTGGCACCTCCTTATTAAGAAGGTGATTAAGAACTATTCTAAAGGTGTTCACGGCGGTAAAATCAGGTTTCACCTCTTTTCTTAAGTTCTCAGGTAGTAACATGGCATTCAAAATAGAATATCTCTCTTTACAAAATACAGGATCAGTAAAATCTTTTTGAGGACTCGTATGCCACCCGTGATCTGATTGGATTATTATGATAGGGGGTGTGGTTGAAGTGTGCAGAATGCGATCTACGAGGTCTAACATTTCCTTATTACCATATTGGACTTGTTCGGTGTATGCCTTTTTGCCCGAGTCAGTCCGATCAATAGGACTGTAGAGCTGCTTTGTGAGTAAGTGTGCAGGAAGATCTCTAAGGGTTCCATCTGCTCGAAAGGAATACGGAGCATGAGGCACCAAAAAATGGGAAAATACAAATTTTGGAGACTTAATTGTCACGGCCTCGTTACTCGATTCGAGCGCATGTTTTACATTGTCTGCATGGTTAGGCATCCATGGCGACAAGACCGATCCCTCTAAAAAGGCAGAAAGAAAACCATTTGAGTAAGGAAGGTCATATTGAATATCGGCAATCTTTGACTTATAGGTCCCACTCCAACCAGTATTAACCGTAGCATATGTATACCCACAGTTTTTAAGACAACGGGCGACCTGATTATCTTGGATAAATTTGTAGTAATTATTATCCATTTGGTTCGCACGCTCTATATATTGCATATTGAGTGTAGAGGACAAAGAGATGTAGCTGAAGGGGTAGCTACAGGTAGCCTGTTGTGAAACAACAAACCCTCTATTTTGCAGCTGATCTAGAAAGGCCGTGTTATCATATTGATAAGACTCCTTAAGGACATCTTGCCTACAATACCCGTCTAAGATAATATAATAGATGTCTGGATGAGAAGATAACTGCTGAGATTCCGAAAACTCACGAAGCTCCTTAAGTTTCGGTTTCTCAATATCTTTCACTTTTAAGCAAAAGAGACACACAGAAGAAAACGAAATAAAAAATAGGAAATAAATAATATTTGTTACAAAGCCTACGCCTCCCTTCACTACCTTTGACTCACTAAAGCGGATAATAACAGCCAATAGAGCGCATACGAGGACTCCGTAAATCACATTTAAGGTGAGAGCATTCGCTCCTTGAAGCAAGGAATGCAACAACTCATAAGAAACGCGATAGCTCAAAAACAACAGGGTGAGCACTAAGGAACAACAAATAGCCTTTTCCCGTTTCCTAAACAGGCCATAAGCTAAAGCCGTCACACCAAAACTCAAACTCGTAAGCACACATAGCTGACAAAGCAAGCCATCAATTAACACCGTAAAGCAATTTACCGATATAAGGTAAAAGAACTTACTAAGTAATAAAAGAGTAGGTGTAAAATAAAACCTTTTGGCCATCTCTCTGAAAAATTAAAACTCTAGGTGGAGGATAGAGCTCATCAGAACCTATCTTCCTCTATCATACGAAAGGTTC
>CAYUKP010000219.1:0-3350 GCA_964445335.1 uncultured Verrucomicrobiales bacterium | reverse complement strand
TCAGAAAGGCTCTCGCTCAAATGTTTCATGAACTCAATCAATGGGACGTAACCGCTGATAACATTGGACTAGCTGCGGGGGGACAATCCGCCTGCTTCCATCTCATGAATGCTCTCGCAGGAGAGGGAGAACACATTCTTGTGCCTCTTATCCCTGATTATATGGGCTACCGTGATCAATTGGTTAGTGGAGCTGAGTTTATGGGCATTCCTGGCATTGCAGAGATACAAGAGGACTTTTTCCGTTACCGAGTTGATCTAGAAGCTGTTCGTCAAGCTCCCGACTCCGTTCGTATGATGGTGCTGTCACGCCCTACTAATCCTTCCGGGAATGTTGTCACCGATGCTGAGGTGCGTGCCTTATCAGAAGAGTGTAAGCGCCGAGGCATTCCGCTCATGATTGACCACGCTTACGGGGAACCGTTTCCTAATGCGGTCTATGTCGAGACAGAATCGTTTTGGCAACCTCATCACATCCACCTTTATAGTTGCTCCAAACTTGGACTTCCTGGCGCCCGCACGGCAATGGTTGTGGCCTGTCCTCAGATTACTCAACTCCTCACCAATATGACCGCCGTGACCAGCCTAGCGAACCCAAACCTCGCCCAAGCTCTCACGCTGGATCTTATCAAACAGAGAACCCTTCCCACGCTCTCGGCCAAATACCTTAAACCCTTCTATCAAGAAAAATGCGATTACGCCGTGCGCACTCTCAAGGGACTTCTCGCAGATAAAGTTCCTTACCACCTTCATGCTCCCGAAGGAGCGTTCTTTCTCTGGATCTACTTCCCAGAGCTTCCAATCCCAGTCCAAGACTTAGTCGAACGACTCAAACAAAACGGCGTTCTGGTCATCTCAGGCCACTGGTTTTTCTTTGGGGTTGATGATAATGCCACTGATCACCAACACAAGTGCCTCCGTATGACCTACTCCATGGAGACAGAGGAAGTCACTAAAGGCTTAGAACGTCTCACTGATACGCTCGTAGAGGTACATCGATCGAAGGTGTAAAACACGATAAATCGAAAGATACATCCCAATAAAAAAACTCCCATAAAAAGTAACATCCTTCTTCTCATGGGAGCTTGATAAAAGAAATCTAATGCTTAGCCAAAAAGGTTAATAGGCAGAGTATTAGAGCCTCGGCTCCAGAAGTTTCGAATATTCGGTATGACAGTCTCCATTTCACTGTTGTTTTGAATCCCATACCAAGATGCGAGAGAGGCATTAAACTCATCAACAGAAGTTGTTGGCAAGAGGCGTCCACGCCCAATATCGGTAATTGTATTCAAGGCAATATCAGGGTAATCGCCAAAGACATGACCTCCATTTACAGGACCACCCATTACCAATTGGTGCCCTCCCCAGCCGTGATCTGATCCTTGCGCATTTGCAGAGGAGGAGCGACCAAAGTCTGAAGCCGTATACGTCACGACTTTGTCATGATATCCTATCTCCTTTAAGGCTCTCGTAAAGGCTACTAATGCCTGATCTAACTCTTGTAATAAATCTTTGTGGGCATCGATACCACTGCCGTGTTGATCGTATCCACTCTGCCCTACAAAAAAGGTTTGACGATTAGCGCCTAAGCTCAATGCACTACCTCCTTTCTGATTTTTAATGTACTGAGCGACTTGCTTTAACTGCTTGCCAAGCCCTGTTTGGGGGAACTCTGTAGCAAATTCGGTCTCCGATTCGATCTTCTCAAAGAATTCGCCTTCCTCAATCGTTCTATGGCGTTGGTGATTATAATGAGACTGCAATACGGATTCGTATTGTTGCTCCAATGAAGAATCTAACCCTTTCCTCCATAGATCCTTATGAGAAAAAGTTTTAGCTCCCCCTTTAAGGTCTAACGGGCTAGTATTGCCCCCTACCTGAAGAGAATTTGGCCCCCATGGTGATAAGCTCACACTCGCTGTTGCATTGTTATTGGCTCCATCGTTTAGGATGTCCAACATACGACCTCCCCAGCCCAGTCCTCCTCTCTCTCCCGAGATAGAGGTTTGCCATTGCTTCTGCTGATCACTGTGCGAAAACTGCCCGTATGGAAGAGCTACACTTCTCTTTTTATAATCTGCTAAGGTCGTTGGTTGAACAAGCGTTCCTAAGTTTGCAACAAAGCTGACTTCTCCATTATTATACATCGAATGCACCCCTGGCATATTCTTCGTCAAATGATATTCATCCGACCCATCTTTGATCCGATACATGTCTGATGTGGGAATTCCTAATTCTCCACGAGTCGCAAGGTAATCAGCATACCCTTGCCTCCCCGGAGCAAGCATGTTAACGGAGTCGTTTCCACCAAAGAGGAAGACACAGACAAGTCCTTTGTAGTCCGTAATAGAACCTGACGAACGAGCTGCCAGAAGCTTATTGGTCATACTTAAGGATAACAGTGAGGACATTGCCCCGATTCCCGACATCTTCCCGCAATCCGCTAGAAACTTACGTCTATTGTAGTTGTTTTGGCCTTTGTTTTTCATTTTTTAAATCTGTTACCGTTGGTGGATTAATAGGAAACACTGTATTCTGGTGAACTGAATAGAGTGGTGAGCATCATTGCAAACTGCTCTTGTTTAGTCTTCCCTGACTCCTTAGCTATCGCAGTCAACTGAGCACGAAGCTTCGGTGAGAGCTGCCCTTGACAGAGATACACATTCATATTCTCAATCACATTATTGAGGCTACTCTTACTATAAAGCCACTTCAGATGTTCAAACTGCACCATCATTGTTGAACGAGATTCGGGGCTTATTCCAGCACGATAAATAAAGCTTGTCTGAGGCTCCGCTTGCGCCACCATCCTATGCAACTCATCATACTCACGAACAAAGAGAGGACTCATAATTTCAAGCTCTGGAGCAGTGATTTCTACATCATAGCGCTCTTCTGCTTCGTTAATCGCGCCTGTTGCGGGAGAATACTCTGATGAGTAAAAGTTAAAGACAGACGGGGCGCGCATCGGAATTTGGCCAGGATCTGGTGAGGCATCGAGCATGTTGAAATTTGTGCGCGGTTGGAAAAAGACTCGTCCATGAGCCTCATTTGTATTCGGCTTAGCATAACGATAAAACTGCGCCCACTTCATAATCGGCTCCTTTACACGCCCAGCAAGAAGGTCATCTTGCACTGCTACCATTTGATTTCTTTGCTCGTTCCACTCGTAATTTACTGCATAACGAGCTTCAGGGTCGAGAAGAATGGCCTTCAATACGCTTTTCAAGTTTCCGTGCTCTCCTGAAGCCACCGCATAAGGTCCCTCACCTCTCCAAGCTTGAGCTACACGGTAAGTATACTCCCTAGAGGGGTTTGAACTCGTCAAACGTTGAATCAGCATACGTGAAA
>CAYUKP010000218.1:0-3379 GCA_964445335.1 uncultured Verrucomicrobiales bacterium | reverse complement strand
TTAAGGAATGAGGGGGTTTTCTTAAGGAGGAGTTAAATGACCTAACGCACAAAAGCAATAAAGAGCAAGGTGCTAAAATAATTCGAAAAAAGTATCACTTTATGCTTGCCATAATCTATCTTTTAGATTAAGAATCCTTCAGCGCCGCAATAGCTCAGTTGGTAGAGCAACTGACTTGTAATCAGTAGGTCGCCAGTTCAAGTCTGGCTTGCGGCTCCAGCCCTTAAGTTTTTACTTTGTAAAGATTTAAGGGCTGATTTGTTTTAGGGTGAAGAGGTTTTATGTTGCTTTACTGTCCCACTCTTTAAAAATACCTTCCAGTGCAGGCTTTAGGTCTGAATGTTCAAAGGTGAACCCGATGTCTTGGAATCGTTTAGGCAGGCATTTGCGTCCTGTCAGGGCGAGGTCGGCCTCAGTCTTTAAGAGATACTTTGCTCCAAACCTTACCGCAAGAGATGGCACGGGGGGGCTCCAGGGGCGTTGGAGGGCATGTCTCATGGTCTGCATAAATTCCTTATTGGTGACAGGTTGGATGCCAGTGGCATTGAAGGTTCCTTCTAGCGATGCGTCTTCAATACATCGGAGAATCATGCGGTTTAGGTCATCGACATGAAGCCAACTGATATATTGCGAGCCTGATCCTGTCGCACCGCCTAGAAAGGCTTGGGTGAGTTGGCGTAAGGGTGCGAGTGCGCCTCCATTAGCTCCTAGGGCAAATCCGATGCGTAAGAGACATTTTCTTACCTGTGGAATGGGATTTTCAAAGAAGGCGGATTCCCATTGTTGACAGACTTCGACTGAGAATCCTTCCCCATGTGGTGAGTCTTCGACACAGAGTTCCTGAGTATTTCCATAAATCGCTAGGGAGGCGCCTTGAATTAAGCTCTTGGGACGCTCTGAGTCCGTAATAGAGGTGAGAGCCCGCTGAATGACGCGAACTGAGTCGAGGCGAGAGTCGAGGATTTCACGGCGGTTCTCTGGAGTATAAAGGCAATTCACGGAGCGCCCAGTGAAGTTCACGACCGCTTCGGCTCCTTTGAGAGAGTGAACCCAATCTCCCAGCGTCTGACCGTCCCATGCGATTTCATTGGGCTGCTTAGGTGTACGTGTTAAAATAATGATCTCCCATCCGAGATTTTGAGCGTATGCCTCAAAGGAGCGTCCCAAAAACCCAGAGCCTCCAGCAAGAATGATTTTCTTCATACATGAGGTTAGCACGTTACCAAACGAGCACAATGTCTGAGCATGTAAGGGCTGTTTTTTGACTTGTTTGAATGAGGTGTAAGTGTTCTTTTGATCTCTAGTCGTGAGGTTGATTGTGCACATTGATATGGATTGCTTCTATGCCGCTGTCGAGGAGCGTGAAAACCCGTCGTTACGGGGGCGCCCCATCGCAGTTGGAGGGCATGGACGGAGAAGTGTGATCTGCACAGCTAATTACGAGGCTCGGAAGTATGGATGCCGATCTGCGATGCCGAATTATAAAGCGCTTCAGCTCTGTCCTCATTTATTAATCGTTCCTTTGCAGTTTGATCTCTATAAGAGGGTCTCTCAGCAAATTAGAGGAATCTTTGAGCAGTATACGGAACTTATTGAGCCTTTGTCACTGGATGAAGCGTACTTAGACCTTGGAGCCTACCATTCTCAAGGGGCAACGGTGGCATATGAGATTCGCTCGCAAATTCTGAGAGAGGTTGGACTAACAGCTTCCGCTGGTGTTGGACCCAATAAAATGTTAGCAAAAATTGCGAGTGATTGGCGCAAGCCTAATGGGCAGTATGAGGTCAAGCCTGCAGATGTCGACTACTTTATGAAAGACCTACCAGTATCGAAGCTTCATGGAGTAGGGAGGAAGACTCAGGAGAGGTTGAGTCAGCTCAATGTGCGCACGTGTGGAGAGTTGCAAGGCTTTGATAGGTTTGCTCTCTCTCAGCACTTTGGCAAATGGGGGATCGAACTCTACAATCTGTGTCGAGGAGTGGACAGGCGGCCTGTGCAACCTCATAGAACCCGTAAGACCATTAGTAAGGAAACCACCTTTGCTCATGATATTTCAGATCCTCTAGCACTGCAAAAGGTACAACAAAAAATGCAGCAAGAGATCCAAGAATTACTCGAAAACAAGTATCCGGAGAGAGCGATCAAGTCATTGGTGGTGAAGCTCAAGTTCTCAGACTTTAGCCATACAACTGCCGAGTGCTCTAGCCCGCGACAGGATTCTACCCTCTACCAAGAGTTGCTATATAAAGCGTGGCAGAGAGGGCAGGGGAAGTCAGTTCGGCTCTTTGGGGTCGGGGTGAAGCTTGCCGAGGAACAGAGCTCGCAACAATTAGAATTATTCTGAAGAGTTGTGGGTGTGTTTTGCTAGATATTTTTTCTTTCATAACACGTATTCCGCCAAATGGAGCCACAGCTTGATTACTGAATTCGATAGGAAGCAGCGCCTTAAAGGAGATGCAATAAATGAGCGTGAATTTTAGTATCGCTTTGGATTAGGGGCAATATTCTTTATATAATGTATAATCTGGGTTAAATGCTAAAAAATACCAAACATGAACTTTAGTAAATACAACTCAATCGAAAATAGCAGTAATGAGGAATTTGTGAACTCTATTCGAGAACATTGTGCTGATGAAACCTTCATTGTCCAAGAAAAAGCTCATGGGAGCAACTTCAGCATTTGGACCGAAGATGGAAAAGATTTTAAAACAGCGAAGCGCACGGACTTTCTCGAACCTTCCGAAAGATTTTATAATCACCAAGAAGTCTTAGAGAAAATGAAACCTTCGCTAGAGCTTCTATGGCAGAAGCTTCAAGGCACGCATCAGATGTCGCAGTTGGCTGTTTTTGGAGAGCTTATAGGTGGAGTATATCCTCATCCTGACATTGCTAAGAATAAAGAAGCTATTCAGGTGCAGAAAGGAGTCTACTACAGCCCCGATAATTTATTTTATGGATTTGATATTTTAATCAATAAGTTTGATTACCTTCCTGTAGATGAAATGACTAAATGCTTTAGTGAGGTCAATATTCTATCCGCCCCTACCTTATTCTCAGGCTCGTTAGACGAAGCCTTAGCACACTCGAATACCTTTGAATCCGTTATTCCCGGTCTTTTGGGGCTGCCTCCTATTGAAGGGAATACCTGCGAGGGCGTTATTATTAAAAACAAAAGTAATCAAAGGTTTTTCGGTAATCGCCGAGTCATTCTGAAAAATAAAAATGCGAAATGGGCTGAACGTGAAAGAAAATTTATCAGAAGAAAAAAGAAGCCTTCTATTGGAAAAAAAGAACAAGAGCTGACTGCTGAAATTGCAACCTACGTTACATCTAATCGACTCAATAACGTCATAAGCAAAATAGGAGAGGTTTCATCTAA
>CAYUKP010000217.1:0-3406 GCA_964445335.1 uncultured Verrucomicrobiales bacterium | reverse complement strand
CACCGATAATTTGAGAGAGACCTGTGACACGATATTTGGCATCAAAGTGTAAATGGCGCACTTCTCCTTCTACTGTCGCGTCAGCCTCGGTTGGGTAGTAGGCTGGATAAATCGATAGGGTGTAATCTGGGCGGAATTGGCGGCTGTAGGATTTACCAGAGGTTGCTTTCTTATCCTTATGGAAGGTTAATTCGTAATGCAGAGAGACTTTGAGCTGTTCTCCCGTGTGGCTTGTGTAATGGAACTGCGTGTGAGAATGTTTGCCGCTTTTTAGGTTGATGGTTAAGGTGCCATTGCTCTCTTGTGTGAAGCTCTCTTCATCAATCAGGTCTATTCGTTGGACTCCTTTGATGCCATCAAGAATCTTATGCAATTCGAGAAAGAGCCAATATTCATACAGAGTGGCTACGTTTCTCGTATTACCCTCATAGCATTGATCGCGGCCCTCCCATGAGAGGGATGACGCAGACTCTACCAAAATCCAAGCTCTGAGTAGGTCGCGGTAGCCTTCTTGTTTCTGTAAGGTTTGATTGTTTAGCGGGAGCTTCTGAAGGCGTGAGATCTTCTTAAAGAACGGTTGCGAAATGGTGGAGTCTAAGACGCATAGCATCTCATTTGCTTCACGCTTGATGCTCTCACTTACCTCGGCTCCATTCATAGCGAGGACTTCGCTTACTAACTTTCTAAAGTGTGTCAGAGCAAAGAGGGCGAATCTATTGACAGGAGTGTCTAGGGTCTCAACCTTAGTGACTTGAATACCCTCAGTTGCGATGTGCAGCCCCCGAGTCACTCGCCATTCGCGTAGCATACGGGTAGGGTTTCGTAGGTGGTCTGAAGAGGTTAACCGTCCTACTGGCCTCCATTCTTCTTGCCTTTCTAAGGTCCGGTGTGGGTTTCGCTGAATGTTCTCCATTATTAAGGACAGAGAGTCATTAGTTAGGAGGTGCCGCAGGAAGAAGAAGCTCTCAATGGTGAGTCTCTTTTGTTCGGTTGGTTGTGCAGAGAACCGTAAACTGGTGGGAGCATTTGCAGAGAGGAGGAGCTGCTCGCAAAAGCTAGCAATGTCCTCTGTCATGCGGCGATACTCGTAGTCGAAGTCGAGTTTTTTAGAGACAAACTCTAGGCCAATGTGCTGACTCAGCTCTTCATTAGTTAGCTTGATATATGAAGTTCCTAGGAAGTTGACGACTTGAAACGCTCCCTCAGGTGGGCGACCTTTACGCATTCTTTCGCGCCAATTCCGCTGAGAGCTCAAGGGGCTGTGAACTTGGGAAAAGGTGTTGCCTTCATAAGCCCATTCGTAATGATAGGTTTCAACTAAGCGGAGTTCACCGTTTTCTTTGATGAGGATCGGTGGTAATTCGGCTTCGCTGACCTGGCCTTTCCAACCTTTGGGGAGGCCAGGCCCTTCGGCCGTGTTTGTATCATCTAACGAGACATTTACACCAGCCGCCCAACAGAGAATAAACTCTTCTTGGTTTGGTAATGGAATAATGACTTTGGTGAACCCTTTATTCATACCGCAACTTTAGATGAAGCTGACAAATTGTTCTTCTTTCAGCGTGTGTGTCATTTGCTTGAGCTTAGCGAAGGATGTTGGATATGCGCCAGCTCCTTCTAGTAAGTTGACATCAGCTAGGCGGTCAGACACCCCCTCCAGAGGCATAGGATTGTGGGTGTAATGCGCTAGTTTAGCGAGTAATTTTCCGACTCGCCCGATACTCCCATGGAGCTTGGGTAAGATCTTTTGAACAATTTGTTCATCGAGACTCGCCTTCCACTCCTCTTCATCCCAAGCGTTCTTATTCTCTGCTAAGTGACGACTGACACGGAGATAGCGAGTGATTTCGTTGGCCGTTCGATAGGCAAATTCGTAACGGCCATCTTGCATGAGCTTAAAGAGGTCTAAGATGACTTTATTAATCTCTGTTGTTGTGCTATCCTTTAAGGGTTCTAGTTCTCCTCCTAGTCCGCGAGTTGCCAGAGCAAGGGAGAGAAATTTTTGGTGTTCCCCCTCAGCTGCCTTTTCGATGTCTTGTGGCTCTTGCGGGTCAGATAAGAAGGCGGCCAACTCTTGCTCCGCTACTTTGTATTCAATCACATTGGCTCGGTCGAGTACCTTGGGGCTGAACATATATGTGGTTTCATCGATATTGACGGTTCCGATGACAAAGAGATTCCGAGGGTAGGGGATGCTTTCAGGGACTAGTTCTGAGTTTTCTGCTGAGTTAGGGAGGCTACTTCCTTCATTATGGAGTTGGAACGATCCCTTCTCTCGTTGCTCCATCACTGATAGAAAGTCCGCAAAGTAGCGCTCTACATGCGATAGGTTCATTTCATCCAAGATCAAGAAATACGGGGTTGAGTCATCCTGATTAGCGCGCATGAGGAGGTTTAAAATCGCAGTACTTTGATACACAGGTTTGCCATCGCCGGTCAGATAATTGACAAAACCCAGAGTCGAACGGTTATCTGTCCAGTCTGCCCCTACGGCTACAATTTCGAAATTTGACCACTCAGCATTTGAAAAGTGTTCTGCTAACTCCTTTGCTTGCTTAGTCTTTCCGGTGCCTGATGCTCCTGTGAGAATGACAAAGGGTTTGGAGAGAAGGCTTCTTGTGAGCTGAGAGTTCAGTGAACCCGACAGTATAGAGTATAGGTTGCCTGAAGGAGGTGGCGGAAATAGGGGGGCTGTAGCGATTTCATCAATTTTTTTACAAATGCTTTTAATTGTAGAGGCATAACCGGATAAATACCTATCATGCATTATCTTGAGCTTATCAAATAAGTGTATGTCATCGTCACCTTTTCCTGTTTTAATGTCTGACAGAACTATCTCTTTATTTTGAAGCGCGGAATAAATTCTCTCTACTACTGGTGTTGGAATGATACGTAACACTCCGTTTTGATTTGTGTTGTGAGATTTTCTTCGCAGAAATAAAGCGTCGACATTTGCCTTTTCGATAAGCCAACCTGTGTCTTGCGAACCTATTGTTGCATTATGTAATAATTTCGCTATCTGTGTACTGTTCATTATAAAGTTATTGGAGGGAATTATTAAAGGTTCTAGCGAATAATTAGATGTTGCGGGACGATCGATAGTTGTCAGTGTTGTATTTAGCCACAAAAATAATGGAGTAATCCAAATTACGTCGCCCCTATCTAGAAGACAATGCCATGATGTATGTCCTAAAGAAAGAATGAAAAACACAGACTGTAATTTCTTAGAAAATAGGCTTTAGCCAATCGACTATTTTAAAAGAAATTCGCCGAATGCAAAGATTCGATGCCCCTTTCGTTAGGAGGGGAGGAGTGGGAGCAGGATCGCTGATAGGTAAGCCTCGATGCACTCTCATGGATAGAGGTTGATTTTTTTGCGGGGGAGGTGAGGATTAAGAAATGGATA
>CAYUKP010000216.1:0-3450 GCA_964445335.1 uncultured Verrucomicrobiales bacterium | reverse complement strand
CTCTGAGAGGAATCGAGTGAGGCACGCTTGGGCATCCTCATGAGTTACTGGGTACTCGAACCTCCAAGTGGATCCAGTCGCATGGGGGAAGTCTTCCTCGATACTCTTCACTACATCATTCAGCCAACTGGGCTGGTTGGGGATGTAGAATTCAGGTACTCCTTGGGTCTTGGGTAACTTTTTTCGATTGTCTGCATCGTAGCTCCACTTTCCACCGAGCGGCTTGCCTTGCGCGTCTACTAGGATATTGAGGCGCTTACGTTGGTGTTGGTAAAATGAAGCCATGAGTGGCTTCTTCGTCTTGGAGATGGTCTGCATGCCCCAGTCGAGGGGGGTGAGAAACATAGGGGAGTCATACCAAACGAGTTCGATCTGGTGTTGTTTTGCCCATTTTGTTAGACGTCGTTGTAGGAGGTCATCATTGAGTTCTACGAGGTGTACCTGTTCTAACTCTGAGAGGGGTGGCTCTAGTAGGCTGAATGGCTTGAGCTTTGGTTGCCCAGAATTGGGAATATATTTCACTTGGTAGCCATCAGTCTTCAGTCGGTTACTGTATGCTCTCATAGCAGCCCTGTAGAGTGTGAGACGTTTCTTATGCGTCGCGAGTTCCCATTGATAGTCGTTGCCGAAGAGTAATGGTTCTTCATACAGTACTACCGTTCTCCCATGGGCGAGTGCCGGGTGTGGATCGAAGAGTTGATTAGGAAAGAGGAGAGTGATGGACTTCATCTTATTTAATAACCCTACCTTTGCTCGCTCGCAACTGAATCGTGATTAATTAATCTCTTAGGAAGGAGTTATGGGGGCGGTGAGAACCTGACTAGCGTGGGGATCATCCTTTTTGGTGAGAAGAAATTCCAAATAGTTTGACGAATGGTATAAAATTGAGGATTGTGAATATCACTACTACTTTGATATGAAGAATATTATTAAACTATTATTGGGATTGTCTTTTGTTATTTCAGCTTCCGCTGAGCAGGATCTATTTGGTCAACGAACGCAACCGACAGGATTGGTTGGCAATTTATTTAACCTCAAGAAGACATACGAGCTAGAACCTACAGATATCGTAGATCAGAACGGGAAGGTGAATGCTCGCAAGTTTTACCAAGAATACGAGCGTCTCATTAAAGAGGGCTTCTCTGTGAAGGCGATGAACAAGTACGCGATCGCAGATGAGATGTGTAATATGGAGTTTTTATCGATCAGGGGCGCCTCTGCTGATATTGCCCCGTCATCCTTTGGGTCATCTTACATCGACCCTAAGGGGATCATTATGCTCTATGAGGGCGTTATTGCCAAGGCTCCCAATAAGGAGTTTCGCTTTGCTGGATACTTTGATGATTCGATTGCAGTACTAGTAAATGGTAAGTTGGTCTTC
Source organism: uncultured Verrucomicrobiales bacterium (assembly GCA_964445335.1). Lineage (GTDB taxonomy): Bacteria > Verrucomicrobiota > Verrucomicrobiia > Verrucomicrobiales > Akkermansiaceae > WTJZ01. Next base: position 2,069 of record CAYUKP010000216.1, on the reverse strand, counting down.
TACTCAGCATGGCAAGATCTCAATAACCTTAAGCCAAAGGCGGTGAGTAAAGGGCGCAAGGCGGGATCAAACACCTCTGTGGTCTATGGTGATTATATCCGTCTTAAGAAAGGAGATAAGGTACAAGTCGTTCTCGCGGAGATCCCAGGTGGGCAAGTGCTAGGTAGCCTACAAGTGCAACTTAAGACGTTTCGTTACAAGTCTGAAGATCAGCATGGAGACCCAGTGTTACACCCATTCGTAGCGTGTAAAGTCGATGATGATATCGAGCAGAAGGTCTCTCGGTCAGGCATCCGCTATGAGATGAAACGTATTCCAGAGTTTCACTTTGTGATCGAAGAATAGGCCTTCTTGCGTGAGAGGGTGTTGATGTTTTGAGAGTATTTGTTGTTTTGCGGAATATTCTCCAAATATTGCATTAGTAAGCGTTTTTGATTGAAAAAATGAAGGGTTTGTTTTTACTGGTGTAAATACACTTTTCATGGACATTTCGAAACGCTTGCATTTTAAAAAGGTCGCAAAGGGCTTTAGCTTGGTAGAACTCTTAGTTGTGATTTCTATCATGGTACTCTTACTGGGAGTAGGCTCAATCGGTCTGCTGCAGAATAACTCTGGCAAGGGGCTGAACTCATCACTCGCTACCGTAGAGTCACTCTTATCTAGTGCTAGGAATCTTGCTGTAGCGAAAGAGACTAACGCACGATTGATTATCAATGATGATCCCTCAGATGTCGAAAACTACCGCCGACAGATGGTGGTCGTCTATGAAGACCCTGATCCAACGGTGGCAGCAGGTACTTGGGTCCGAGCATCTCGCCCGACACGTTTAGCGAGTGGCACCTTTGTGGAGAGTGGCTTGTCGGTTACGACCATGACAGGGATTGGTACTCTAGGTACAGATACAGGGATGACCTTTACAAGAAATGTGGTGGCGAATTGTGTGTATGTAGAATTTAATCAGGTTGGGGTCTGCAAGCAGCAGACTGCTACGAATGCCGGCGCGACTCTGGTCTTGGTCAATGGTCGGTTTAATGGTACAAATATTGTAGTAAGCAATAATGAAAAGGCGGCCTTAGCAATATGGCGTAATGGTACCTCAACACGTGTGACAGACCCATCAACGATTAACTAAGTTATGAATAAGAAAACGAATAAAGGATTTACCCTCATGGAGACCGTGGTTGCCTTAGGCATCGCGGCGGTTGCACTGAGTTTCTTCGTGGCAGCATTTGCTCCTGCATCACTCGGGATCAAAAAGGCGGGGAGCGTACAGGAAGCTAAGTTGCTTGCGAGTGCACTAGAGGCAGAATTGAACACCTTTAGGCAGGGGAGCCAGGATTCAGCCTATGGGTCCTCCTTTGAGAAGGCCTTCAACTGGATTCAATTTGATAGTAGTAATTTGACTGGAGACTATATTATTGCGTTTCGATATCGCGCAGATGCTACATTAGCAGCTACTGATGGAGTAATACCTGGGTATACAGGATCTTTTACAAACTCTCTCGCACAGCCTATGGTGATTCAGAACCGAGTCACAACGCGTGATTATGCGATAGGGAATGGTACGCCTACCAATAGTAATGCTGCGGCCCTTCCTATCGACTCTATCGAAGGGGATCTCTTCATTGTCGAATTAACACAGCTGGTTCATGATAATACTGGAGCAACGACGGTCTTAAATGTCTCTACTGATACAACCTCGGTTCAGTCGGTAGATGATGCAACTGGAAACTTGGCACCAGTGACTGTTTTTAATAACTTTTTAGAGCCGACTCTGCTTGTAGAGGCTAAGTTCTATAAGCTAGAATCGAATTCTTCTCGTTTTCTACAGAACTTAACTGCTGCACAATTCGCTGCTAGCCAGCTCGTGTACACTACCAAATTTGGGATTATGCGATAGAGCATACTTACTTATATCGAATTATGAAAAAAGGATTTACACTACTAGAGCTACTTGTCTCGATGACGGTGACACTTGTGATTATTGGTTTACTAGTCTTTGTCACGAACTCTGCCTTTACAACTCTGACTGAAGGGGAGAATACATCGAAGCGTTATCATGATGGAGT
>CAYUKP010000215.1:0-3453 GCA_964445335.1 uncultured Verrucomicrobiales bacterium | reverse complement strand
ATTTATAACTAAAAAATCGTTTCCTATTAGGATGGATAATGAATCTCTAGACAAACTGTTCCCCTTTCACGTTATTGTAAGCCGAGAAGGACAAGTGTTGCGATGTGGTCGCTCACTCAGTAAAGCATGCGGTGGTGAGATTGTGTTAGGAACAGAGGTAACGAGCTTTTTAAAAATCTTAAGGCCCCTTTATATTCATCATTTTTCTGATCTGATGAATCATCTAGACTCGTTAATTCTCTTGAAATCTAAGAAGACCGGAGTCGACCTTTCAGGAATGGCATTATGGTATGATAATGAGAAGCATTTCATCTTATACCTGACGCCATTTATTGAATCTACAGAACAGCTTGAAGAACTTAAGCTCACCTATGATGACTTTTCTGCTTTCGATACAAGTATTGATAACTTAGCTCTGATTCAAGCGCAGAAGGGTCTTTTAGAAGATGCGAAGAGGAAGGAAGCTGCCCTATTAGAAAAAATAGAAACGAACGAAGAGTTGAAAAAAGCAAACCAGTCTTTAGACAACTTCGTTTACCATGTGTCACACGATTTGAAGTCGCCAGTTATAAACCTTCAAAGCATGTTGACTATGTTAAAAAAGAGCTTAGGGGAAAGTGACAACCCTAGGCTGGATGTGATTTTGTCACATATGGAGACAAGTATTACGAGGTTCCATGAAACCATTCATGACTTTTTAGAATTAACCCGTGTTTCCAAAGGTAAGGTCGGTGAAGCAGAGCGCTTAGATACCAAAGATTTAATCGAACAATGCCTGAAGAACTTTGAGCAAGACTTGACTAGTTGTGAGGCCAAATTAGCTGTAGACCTTATAGAGAGTGTATCAAATACTATTGTGTTTCCTAAGGCAGCTTTTACGATGATCGTAAACAATCTAGTTTCTAATGCGATCAAATATAGATCTAATCAGCGAAAACTTGACTTAAAGGTCAGCACCCAGAAAGCAGAAGGTTTTTTAGTTTTATCGGTGCAGGATAACGGAAAAGGAATGGAACTGGACAAGCATGGCCACAAAGTATTCGCTATGTTTGGCAGAATCGATTCTGAAGTGAAAGGTACTGGCGTGGGACTTTATATGGTAAAAACTATTTTAGAAGAATATGAAGGGAAGATTTCCGTAATAAGTCAAATCAATGAAGGGACGACTTTCCAAGTGTTTTTTAAATTATGAAAAAATTAGATTTAATATTATTAGTCGATGATGACCCCATCGTAAACTTCTACAATGAAGATTTATTAAAGGGGATGGATATAGCAGAAACAATAGAAATAGTTAAGGATGGCCAAGAAGCTCTCGATTTCATTCTAAAACAAGGAGACTACCTTTCTGCTAGTCATGGCTCCCCTAACCTCATCTTTTTAGACATCAACATGCCTCGAATGAATGGTTTCGAATTTTTAGAGAAATGTAAGGAATTTGATATAATAGACAAGATAGAGACCATTGTTTGCATGGTAACGACATCTCTTCATGACGATGACCAGAAAAAAGCAGAGGAGTATAAAGAGATTTCAGCATATGTTTCTAAGCCTCTAGATGAAGAAAAAGTACATAACATCCTCGAAACTCTCTTTTAAATAAATGGTCTTAAATAAAGCAACGTTAGACGCAATAGAGCCAGCTTTTCGAGAGAAGCTGATACAGTTGTTTATTGAGGAAACACAAAAAGGTTTGCTTCTCATTAAAAAGGGGTTCGATGAAAATGATTTTGATGCGGTAAAGTTTCAAATTCATAAGCATAAGGCTTCCTGTCAAATTATCGGCGCAGATAAACTTCACACTCTCTTTTTAGATTTTGAAGCAAACGCCACCTCTTCAGATTTAAATTCTGTAGGCCTTACGCATGATGACTTATTCAATGCCTTTGTAGAGTTCAGAGAAGCATATCATAAGGTCTACGATGCAGACTAAAGATGCCCACTTTTATATAAGTGCTCCGCATCGCGTAATTTCTTATTTCTCCTGCTTTTGAGTTTTGGATCGATTAGCAGAGATAACGAAACTCTCCCATCTCCAGAGACTTTGGATTAGACCCTAACGTGTTTCTGTTATATAAAGAGATTCCTATGGATCCTCAAATATATAAAATCATCCACCTTGCGGGTGTGATCGGGCTTTGTTCGGCATTGGGTGCAGCAATCGCTGGAACGTGTGCCGCGTGTAAGAAATCTGCCAATATTTTACATGGCATCTCTCTTTTACTCATCTTTGTCAGTGGCTTTGGGATGATGGCCAAGCTTGGATACGGCTATACCCAAGGGTGGTTTATCGCTAAGACGGTTATCTGGCTCGTTCTTGGGGCGCTTCTTGCGCTGGCAAACAAGCATAAGATGAAGCCTCCTGTCTTGATGATGATTCTATTGATCTCAGCGACATGCTCCGCTTACTTGGGCATTATGAAGCCTTTCTAAGGCTTCACACATACAAAACCAACGTATAAATCAATACCCCTTCCACGGGCCGAGCCATTTCTCCACAAGACTCAGCTCCATGCCTTTACGTTGGGCGTAATCTTCGAGTTGGTCTTTTTGGAGATCTGTCACGGCAAAGTAACGAGACTCTGGGTGAGAGAAATACAACCCACAAACCGCAGCTCCTGGGTGCATGGCGCAGGACTCGGTGAGCTCAACACCCGTTTTCTCCGTAGCGTCCAGAAGGGCAAAGAGCGCAGGTTTTTCGGTATGATCGGGTTGCGCGGGATATCCAGGTGCTGGTCTAATCCCCTGATAAACTTCCTTAATGAGCTCATTGTGATTAAACTCATTAGGACGTTCATAGCCCCACTCCACTCTCGCACGGTGGTGCATGAGTTCGGCAAATGCCTCCGCAAAGCGGTCAGCGAGCGCCTTAATCATAATGGACTTATAGGGATCGTGCTCAGCCTTCTCTACTTCATTGGCCCATTCATCCGCGCCATGGATGCCAACGGCGAACCCTCCGAGGTAATCCACATTACTGGTTGGCTCTAGAGCTTCGGGCTGATGTGGCCTTACAAAGTCTGCTAACGCATAATGAGGCTTGCCTGACTTCTTAGCCAAAGTCTGCCTCAGGGTATGAATGCGCCCACGCTCGGTTTGACAACTAAGGTCGTCCCATAGGACAATATCATCACCCATCGCATTGGCAGGGAAAAATCCATAAACTCCACGTGCGGTAAACCGTTTCTCTTCAATAATTTGTTCGAGCAACTCGACGGCATCTTGATAGAGCTTCTGAGCTTCTTCTGCGCCCGCTTTATTACGTGTCTTGAGCTCGTTCTTCTCACGATCCCACACACCGCGAATCTCCCAGGCATGGAAGAATGGCGACCAATCAATATAGCCGACAAGTTCACGTAACGATTGCTTATCTAACACTCGTGTCCCCGTAAAGGATGGCACAGGGACTTGATAGTCCTCCCACGCAACAGTCGGCTTAAAGGCATTGGCCTG